>JAGYMN010000099.1 GCA_018400395.1 Actinomycetota bacterium | reverse complement strand
TGTCTATATTTTTCATATTTTGATATATTCTAAGCTGAATTATTCAGCAGGAACTAATTAGTAAGATTATCCAAAAGATAATAGGGGTATAAAATATTAGAATTACGATATGACCCGGTTAAAAGTAAGTGGGTTGCCATGGCAACTAAAAGGCAGGAGAGGACTTTTTTGCCCCCAAGGGATTTTTGCCCTCTCTGTCCCACAAAGAACAGCAGGGTTATTACTGAAATTCCTGAGAGTAATTATGATATAGTGATTTTTGAAAATAAATTTCCCTCCTTCAGCAGGAATCCGGATAAATTAGATACTCATAATAATGCAGATGGTAAAAGCATCTTTTCCTTTTTAAAAAAACAGTCCAGGGGAATCTGTGAAGTTGTATGTTACACATCAGAACATGATTTATTCCTGGAAGATATGCCAGTAGAAAAAATAAGAAATTTAATAAAAGTCTGGCAGGACAGGTATTTTAACCTCGGAAATAAAAGTTTTATAAAATATGTTTTTATTTTTGAGAATAAGGGAAAAGAAATAGGTGTTACTCTTTCACATCCCCACGGTCAGATATATGCATTTCCCTATATACCGCCGGTTGTTCTGGAGGAATTAAGATCATCAAAAGAATTTTATAGAAAAAATAAAAAATGCCTTCACTGCGCCATAATCGAAAATGAATTAAGTGATAAGAGACGGATTGTTATTAAAAATGATGATTTTATTGCATTTATCCCATTTTACGCTGCCTGGCCTTATGAAGTACATATTTATTCCATAAGACATCTGGGCAGTATATGTGAACTGGAAGAGAGAGAAATTAATTCTCTCTCAAAAACAATCAAAGAGCTGATAAATGGTTACAACAGGCTTTTTGGTTTTAGGATGCCCTACGTAATGGTAATACACCAGAGGCCGACAGACGGCAGGGAACACAATTATTACCATTTTCATTTTGAGTTCTACCCCCTGTACAGAACCGGAGACAAATTAAAATATATGGCAGGGTGCGAGCTTGGTGCGGGAACATTTATAAATGACACTCTGCCGGAGGAAAAAGCTGAAGAGCTAAGGGATATAGTTGATAAATTGGTATGAACCTCAGGTATTGAAAATATAATACAAGTAATACAGATTTTGACTTCGTTTCCAAAGAGCATGCCAGCAAGGCGTATGCAGATGGGCAGAGAATAATTAAAACCGGAAAATATATGGTAAACATTGAGGAAAAAGAAACATGGACTGTAGGGAGGTTAAAATCCTGCTCCCCCAGCCACATCTAAGACATTTGCGCCATATATATCCTGGGATAAAGGCTTCTATAAAAAATATAAAATATCCTGAATTTTGCTTAAAATTTTTGTTTAAATATTCATAGAAAGTTTTTAAATGGATAGTCCGTTAATCAATTTATCAAAATCTCTGATTCTTCAACATCCAGGTATTCGGCAATCTTTTTTAATTTAATATTAAGGTATCTAATGTCATGAGGCTGGAGAAGGTCTTTATTGAATCCATTTATCGCATATTGTGAGAAACTGAGTAATATCTTATTTAGTTTAATATTTTTGCTTTCTGAAATAATAAGAACTGCTTCCAGAATAGAGGAGAGTATGGAGATCTGGTTTCTGGAAAAGTTCAGTACCTTGTAAAAAGTGGAATATAGTATTTCTTCAAAGTCTTTATTGTCTAAGACAAGTCTAAGCTTGTTATCATCATTATAAATATAGAGCTTACCGGTATAATTGTTACAGATCCCCGATAAGATATTACCCAGATTCCTTATGCACAGTATGGCGGTATTGGGGTCGTTTATACCGGGGGATATTGCCCTTAATGCAATTTCTTCAAGCTTCTGCAGGCTAAAATCGATGTCCTGGGCAGTATTTCTATAGTTCCCGATCGAGATATATTTTTTTATGCTGGATCCTATTTTTTCTTTCTTCTCTTTATCATCATCTATGTTCCAGATAATAAAGATGGGGGTGGATACAGTAACATAATCCCCAACCCGCTTGATGGTCTCGATTATTAAATCATTTTCAGCCGCCAGTCTTATTAATCCTTTTAGATCAAAAAGCTGTATATGACCGGCCTTGGGGGCAAGTATCCTATAGGGATCATCCTTTTGCATATCTAACATTCCCTTAGAGACACCGGTTAATACTTTGCCGTTTTTTTCAACGTTTTCAATTTCTTTTATATTTTTCTTCAAAGTATCGAAGATCTCATGATTTAGTTCTTCAATAAGATTATTTACCTGGATCGCGACTGTAATATATTGTATGAACCTTATAAAATACCCGATACATACCAGGGAAAGCCCGATCCCGAACACCGCTGAAAATACAACTGTATCGGGCCCCATCTCACGAATTAGAAGAAGCGAGACTATGGAATATGTAAAGCCGGCAATAAAAATACCCAGTACGATCTGGGTCAGCCTGTCAGAAATAAAGTTCTGCAGTGTCCTTGGCGAGAACTGGGAAGAATAGACCGAGAAGACGATCATGATGGTGGAAAAAGTTGTGACGGTCATAGTGAGAAGCGAAGTGGCTATTACACTTAAAATAGTCCTCGCAAGTTCAACGCTGGTAAGAAGAAATGGAGGGAAATTAATATAAAACTGCTCCTGCAAGATTATATCTATCCGGGTTATCACTATGGCAGATATTATCGCACCTAAAACAAATAGGCTGGGTAGAAACCAGATACTTTCCTTGTAGTGAATAATTAATCTTTTTAACAAGTTCTAACCTATCTTGGTTCAATGTCTTAATGTCATTATAAGGCAAATCTTATATAAGTTAAAAATATATCTGTAAAATTTAAGTAATTTGAATTTAACATTAAATGTTTATAATATTGTTATTAAGTAAATTTTCATATGAAGCCAATAATCTTATTAGAAAAAAGTATGGTTGGAGGTTATAAAAGACCTTTTATCTTATATTTTTTGATGTAATATTACTATTGGATGAAGCAATGGCATGTATAAAATCTTAATCCTTATATATTTTAACTGCTCCTGATTTTATTTAGTTGCTTTATTTTCATCTTTTTTATCTATATCTTTATCAATACCAGCACCATAATTTAAGTAATTTTTTGCAACAGGGTCATTAAACCTCTTCCACAGGATGGCGCCGAATATCGTCCCAACAGGAAAGAGTACTACCATTGATACCACGAGTGCAGCTCTTCCTACAGGTATTGCCCAGCCTTTTCTTATATATAGGCCAACCAGGGCTGCTACATAAAGTGCTAAAAATATCCAGAGGCCCCCATCACCGCTCAGGAATCCTATTCTTGGCAGCCCTACAGCTACCGGTCCTATGTGCATGGTCCTATCCAGCAGGTTTCCCGTATCAAAGATTGAAAATGTTGTTATAGCTGCAAGGACAGATATTACCCAGAAATAGATCTTTGGGCCTTCGACGACTTTTTCTCCGGTTTTTTTCTCCTGCTTTGTTTGTTCGGTCATTGATTTGCCTCCTTTTATATATTATTAATTTTACTGGTCTTCAGATTTGCTCTCTAAGGACCCGCCGGAAGTTATATTTGAAATTACTCTGGGATTTCCGCAGTATCTTACTCTGGACCCACTGGAAATATTTACATCCAGGCTCTCAGTTGTATTTATGGCTGCAGCTGAACCACTTGAGGCATTTATCTTTGTAGTGCTGCTTATAAGGTCTTCGGCTTCATATGCCGAACCGCTACTGATTCTTATATCCTGCTCTTCTGCAGTTCCCATAGCACTAAGGTTTGATCCGCTTGATAGCTCTACAATCAGGTCCCGAACATCTAATTGTATATTGCCGCGGGAGCCGCTATCCAGGTTGATTTCCAGGCTTTCGGTTTCAATCAGACTACTTTCAAGATTCGAACCACTTGATAAGTGTATTTTGTCCAGATCTATTACTGTCAGGTAAATGTTTACAGGTTTTCTGGCAATTATACCTCCCAAAATGGTTCTTTTATACTTTACGTTTAGGTTGCCATCGGATACTTCCGCAACGATAAGTGGAAGGATATTATCCTCTGCTTCCACCGTCATTTTCTCAAAACCTGCCTGTTCAAGGTAAAGGTTCATTCCTGAACTTACTGCGATGCCATTTATTCCAGAGATAGGCCTATCTTCACTCTTTATACTGCCGGAGCCTTCAAAGCCCACAAATCTTATACATGATGTCACAGGCAATGCGATTATGGCACAAAAAATTAAAAATATGACTGCTTTAGAAAATATCTTTAATCTATTATTCAATTGATCCCTCCTGGTGATGGTTGATTAAACCAGATTTATAATATTAAAAAAACAATAAAGAGTAAAGAAATTCATATTTAAACTTATATTAGAGTAACAATGCTGAATATCTAGTATATCTTTATATTTTATAAATCTAAGAGGGGTTTTATCAAAATAAAGCCTTCCTGGAGTTATAATATAATAATTAT
>JAGYMN010000098.1 GCA_018400395.1 Actinomycetota bacterium | reverse complement strand
CGTAGATGCAATGACTGCCGACTGGGTCAAACTCCCCTACAGCGTACTGGAGAGGATGTCTAACCGGATAATAAATGAAGTGGATGGCATAAACAGGGTATTGTATGATATAAGTTCAAAGCCCCCGAGCACGATTGAGTGGGAGTGAGATAGAATTATCGGGCCCGGATTAGCATGTAAGATTTCAGATGTTATAATTATTAATATAGTATGGCAGTAAACAGCTGATTTACATCAAGTAAAATGAATTGTAAAAAAGGGAGTAAGTATGGAAGATGATTTTAAGAAAAAACTTAAAGAGTACAGGGAAAAGATAAACAATATTGACCATGATATAGTCGATCTTTTAAATGAGAGGGCTAAAGTGGTAATAAAGATAAAGAAATTAAAGAAGAGCAAAGACGTGTCGCTCTATGATGCAAAAAGGGAAGAAGAACTTATTGAAAATATAGCAAAGTATAATAAAGGACCGCTTTACCGAGACAATATAATTCAAATATTTGAAAGCATCCTGAGAAATGTACAGATACTTGAAAAGGATGAAACACTCTAATATTTTTTTATAAAATCAAAAGATTGATTTTCCCGGGGAAATAGGAAACATTATTTATATATATGGGGATGGTATAATGAATGCCGACAAGGGAACCAGTAACAAACAGAATAAAGAAGTTGATGGTTTGATAAAGAAGGGATACATTACAATAATTGCAGGCCCATGTGCTATCGAGAACTCAAAGCAGTTTGAAGAGACTGCAAAAGTTATAAGTGCGCTGGGTATTTCTTATATGCGGGGCGGAGCATACAAACCCAGGACTTCCCCGTATAGCTTTCAGGGCCTTGAAGAAAAAGGCCTGGAAATCCTGAAAAAAATCGGTGAAAAGTACAATCTTAAAACAGTTACCGAGGTTACCGATACGGTAAATGCTGACATTGTTGCAGATTACGCAGATGTCCTTCAGATAGGGACAAGGAACATGTCAAATTTTGCACTGCTAAAAAAAGTTGGAGAAATAGCTTTTAAAAGGAAAAAAGCTGTCATATTAAAGAGGGGATGGGCATCACATATCAAGGAATGGCTTCTTGCTTCCGAGTACCTTGGCCTGGAGGGTGAAGTAGAGGTTATATTGTGCGAGAGGGGCATACGGACATTTGATACAAATACCAGGTTCACTCTTGACCTGGCAGCAGTTCCTGTAATAAGGAAATTAAGCAAGCTGCCAATAATAATCGATCCATCCCATGCCATGGGGCAGAGCGACCTTGTAATTCCCATGAGCAGGGCTGCGGTAGCTGCAGGTGCGGACGGGCTTATAGTAGAGGCACATTATGATCCCGCCAGTGCACTGGTAGACGGACAGCAATCTCTCAACCCTAAAGAAATAGAGGAATTATTAAAACAGGTAAAAAGGGTAGCCTCCGTAATCGGGAAAAAAGTCAGGTAGAAAATCTAATTTTGGAAATAGAAAAATATCTCAATCCACAACAGGCGAAAGCCGTAAAAGATACCGAAGGCCCTCTTCTGGTAATAGCAGGGGCCGGAAGCGGCAAGACAAGGGTTCTCACTTACAGGATAGCTTACCTTATTAATGAGAAGAAGGCCGACCCTTTCAGCATACTTGCTATTACCTTTACAAATAAGGCCGCAAGGGAGATGAAGAGAAGGGTAATAGAGCTGGTGGGGAGGATAGGAGAACATATGTGGGTATCTACTTTCCACTCTTTCTGCGCCCGTTTTCTCCGCTCAGAAATACATAATCTTGGAATGTCCAGAAATTATGTTATATACGATGAAGATGATTCAGTAAAGCTGATAGCCCGCACTGCAAAGGAAATGGATGTTGATATAAAGAAATTCCCTCCCAGGGCAGTAAAGGCAGTAATAAGCGATGCCAAGAATCACCTTATAGATTATGAGGCCTACAGCAAAAAATCCTCTGATTATTTTGAGAAACTGGTTTCAAGAATATACACCTCCTACCAGGAAAGGCTTCTTCAGGCAAATGCGCTTGATTTTGATGACCTGCTTGTTTTCACGGTAGACATTTTGAATATGTTCCCGGAGGTAAGGGAGAAGTACCGTAAGAAGTTCCAGTATATACTGGTAGATGAATTCCAGGATACGAATATGGCTCAGAATGAGATAGTGATGCTTCTGGGGAAAGGTCATAACAGGATATGCGTTGTTGGAGATGATGACCAGAGCATATACAGCTGGAGGGGTGCAAAGATAACAAATATTACCGAATTTGACCGGCATTTTGAAAACATCTCTGTTGTAAAGCTGGAACAGAACTACAGGTCAACCGGTAATATACTTGATGCAGCAAATGCTGTCATAAAAAATAATGAAAACAGGAAACCCAAGAAATTATGGACCGAAAATATTAAAGGGGAACCAGTATCCCGCTATATTGCCCCGGACGAAAAGATAGAGGTAAATTTTATAATAAACAGGATCACTGAAAGCATTAAAAAAAATAATGGCAAATACAGGGATTTTGCAATATTTTACAGGACCAATGCACAGTCAAGGGCAGCTGAAGAGCAGCTCATCAGGCGTAATATCCCGTATAAGATATTTGGAGGTTTGAGGTTTTATGACCGCATGGAGATAAAGGACATGCTTGCATACATGAAACTCATATCAAACCCTAAAGATGTGGTAAGTCTTACCAGGATAGTAAACGTTCCGAGAAGAAAGATAGGAAAGACCACTATAAATCATATCGAAAAGTTCTCGCTCAGGCATAGTATGACTTTTTGCGAAGCTTTTTACAGGGTAGACGAGATACCTTCCCTTTCCGGTACCGTTAAAGAGAGGATAGGCAGGTTCATATCGCTTATGGCCGGTTTCAGGAATTATGCTGCCGGAAATCCTGTTGATATGCTGCTGGAAGAGATATGGAAGAGAACGGGTTATATGAAGGAGCTCGAGAATGAAAATACAATAGAGTCTGTAAGCAGGATGGAGAACCTTAGGGAGCTTCTTACGGTAACCAGGGAATTTGGAGAAAAAAAATCCCTTATCGGCACTGCATCCCTGAATGAGAAAAATACGCTTGGTACCATAGATGAAAGCGATACGGAGACCATGGAAGGGAAGTCTAACATCGAAGATCTTGATGACTTTCTGGAAGAAGTATCTCTTCTTACAGACATAGACAACCTGGATGAGAGCTCGGACAGTGTTGTACTTATGACACTGCATAATGCCAAAGGGCTTGAATTCCCGGTAGTATTTATAATAGGCATGGAAGAAGGCATATTCCCGCATTCAAGGAGCATGAACAGCCTCGAAGAACTTGAAGAAGAAAGAAGGCTATGCTATGTCGGCATTACGAGGGCGATGAAAAAAGTATATCTGACCTGCTGCCTTTCACACAGTATATACGGGGAGTCAAATTTTATGACAGCTTCGAGGTTTTTAAAGGAAATACCCGAACATCTGCTGATTGACGAAAACAAAAAAGAAAATAAAAGGTTTTCATCAGGATATTTCTCTAAAAGAGAAAGAAGGCTTAAGGAAGGAGATTACAAAATAGGAGATTTTGTGGAGCACGGTATGTGGGGCAGGGGACAGATCCTGAATGTAAAAAAGCTTAAAAGCGATACAGAGCTTGATGTAAATTTTTCAAGCGTGGGCCTCAAACATCTCCTTGTAAGTTTTGCCCCGCTTCAGAAGATAGAAGAGAGATTATGAATTAAAAAATAAATTAAGTGAAGGGAGTTTGTCATGGAAATCTTTGGCAGGGAAATATCAAAAAAAGAGATAGTGGAAAGGACCGGAGATATAAGCCAGCTGGGGGGCATTAAGTACTATCAGTTTATAGATGGTACAAGCCGGGGCGTAAGGGCTGTAGATATTAAAAGCCCCTGCGGGCTAGACTTTACGGTTCTTCCCGATAGGGGAATGGATATTTCAAATCTTTTCTACAACTCTGTCCCGATAGTATGGAGGTCAGCTACCCGGGAAACCTCTCCTGTATATTATGAAAGCAGGGGATTGGAATGGCTGAGGACATTTAACGGCGGCCTGCTTACAACCTGCGGTCTTACCAATGCAGGACCCCCATGCATTGATAACGGAGAAGAGCTTGGGCAGCACGGAAGAATTTCCAATATTTCCGCAGAAAAGGTACTTGCAGACGGCTGCTGGGATGGTGACAGGTATATGATGTGGGTTCAGGGAAAGGTAAGAGAGGCAAGTGTCTTCGGCAATAAACTTGAGCTTACAAGGAAAATAACCACCTGGATGGACGAGCCAAAAATTATTGTAGAAGACACTGTTGAAAATATCGGTGGGGAGACCTCACCCTTAATGATCCTTTACCACGTAAATATAGGCTTTCCGGTCCTTGACGAGAGCTCGGAACTTCTGGAATCAAAAGCCAGGGTAACTCCCAGGGACGATGAAGCAAAAGAGGGCCAACAGGATTTCAACAGGTTCTCTCCCCCCATACGGGGTTTTAAGGAGAAGGTATATTTTCACGATATAAGCGCCGACAGTGAGGGATATTCCAATGTTGCCA
>JAGYMN010000097.1 GCA_018400395.1 Actinomycetota bacterium | reverse complement strand
ATTACATAAAATCTAAAATAAATTTTACAAAGTAATATAAAATTTTATAATATTATTAAAAAGAGTTATAATGTCTATTTTATCGAAAGGAGAAAGTTATGAATAACCGGATATCAGAAATACTTTCATGGTATAAAAGCGAAAATCCCGGGACGATTAGAAATCTTTATCAGATGCTTTCAGCAGGCCGCCTTGGTGGAACGGGCAAAATGGTAATACTACCTGTAGACCAGGGTTTTGAGCATGGGCCTTCCAGAAGCTTTGCCCCCAATCCTCCCGGTTATGATCCTTCATATCACGTGAAACTTGCAATAAAGGCCGGGCTGAACGCCCATGCTGCACCTCTCGGCTCAATGGAAATGATAGCACCGGAGTATGCGGGACAGATACCCCTGATACTTAAAGCAAACAGCCATGACTCAATGGATAAAGGCGGGGATCCCATACCTGCTGTAACTGCTTCAGTAAGAGATGCTCTGAGGCTGGGCTGTGCGGCAATAGGTTTTACCATATATCCCGGAAGCAGTTATTTTAAACAGATGTACGAGGAAGTAAGCGAGATGACGCTGGAAGCAAAAATGGCAGGACTTGCTGTTGTAGTATGGTCCTATCCCAGGGGCGCAAACCTCTCAAAAGCCGGGGAAACTGCTGTGGACATAGTTGCGTATGCTGCACAGATTGCAGCCCAGCTCGGTGCACATATTATAAAAATAAAACCTCCTACATCCCATATCGAGCTTGAGGAGGCAAAAAAGATATATGAAAAATATAATATACCAATAGATACCCTTTCAGACAGGATTAGAAATGTGATGCAGGGAGCCTTTAATGGTAAGCGTATAGTAATTTTTTCAGGCGGACCCGCGAAGGGTAAGGATGAAGTTCTCGAAGAGATAAGGCAGATAAAAGAAGGAGGAGCGTTCGGCTCAATCATAGGAAGGAATACCTTCCAGAGACCCGAAGACGAAGCGCTGGAATTTCTTGACGAAATCCTTGATATATATAGTAAATAACAATATGTGAAATTAAATATAATTTCTCTTAATAAAAAGTGCTGGAGTTATATAGAACTATCAATGATTTATATGACTTTTCTGATTTTGTAACAAAAGATCAAGTATAGAGGTATATACACTTACCTGAGCTAAAGTAGTTTTTTTCTTTTAATTTTTTATTTCAAAGTTTTTTGCAAATAAATTTATATGGCCATATCTGCCGATTGTTTTTTATTCTATATTAATAATTTTTCCTACCCCATTCTCTATAAAATCATTATTATATTCCTCTTTAAATAATTCTCTGATTTCATCTCCCGAGCAATGAGAAGGAGCAACTTTTTTAACACCTAATTCTTTAAATTCCCCAACTACTTGAGTTGGTGGGTGATGAAACCCTCCCAAGACTAAATAAATCTTTTCTTCAGGAAACATCTCTTTTGCTTTTTTAACAATATTTACTACTCCAGGATGGGCACAACCCGTAATTATAACCAATCCTTCCATGGAATGTATTACTAAAGACTGCTCTTCTGGGGGTCCGAAAAGCTCTCCAGTTGACCAGACAAAGTCAGAAATTTTTAGAGGCTTTAAGACATTTAAAAATTTGGCTCCATTGCTTTCAATCATATTTCTAATTGAATCCGGAAATGAAGCAGGTATATAAACTACAACTTCATTATTTTCTTTTAAAAAGCCTTCTAACCCGCCTATATGATCTCCATGAATATGAGAAATGACCACTTTGCCGATAGATTTCAGATCAATTGCCATCTTTTCCATGTTGAAAAGCAAAATCTCTGAATTTGCGCCAGTATCAAATAAAATATTTTCTTTTTCTGTTTTAACCAGACAGCCAAATCCCCAATCAGTTTTTAATTGAGGATTTACATGATAGTTATCATAAACAGAAATTATAGTTAGACTAAATTTGTCTTTCTCTACCAGAGAAATTTCTGCTTCCGGTTCCTCCTCTTCGAGAAATTCTTCTTCAGGGGGCTCTCCCTCAGAAGGTTCTTTGGATTCCCCTGCTTCTTTGGTATCACTGCCTTCTTCTGGAATGAAAGGCCCGGGGCTGCACTGGTCTGCTATAGCAGCTATAGATAATATACATATAATGGTAAGGATAAAAAAAATAATAGAGAGATTATTTTTATTCATTGGATTCCTCCAGGATAAATTATAAAAAAAGTAATATTATTTTAATAAAAATAATACTCCTTTTAACAGGTAATGTTAATTTTGTGGGGCAATTTGCAGCTATGGAGTAGAGCAAATCAGCGGTCCTGCATTATGGTCACGGAAAAGCAAATCTCATTCATAGGTATATCATTGGAAAATTAGTATAAAATGAAAAAGTTTTGTTTAAAAAATAAGTATGTGGCCGGGAACTGTGGAAAGAGTTAGAACTGCGATGTTGTATTTAAGCAAAGATATTTTTCTACGGGAGCTATTTTTTCAATGATTTGCGAGATCCTTTGTAAGTTAAATCATTATTTTACGTATCTGTCTATTATGTTAGATGCTCTGGCTCTGGAATAATTAATGCTTTGCCATGTATCCTGTTCGTTTAGTTCTATTTCTTTCTGTTTAAAATGCGACAATACTATATCTGAGACCTCCTCGTCTTCCAGCAGTACCTGCATCTCGGGTATAGCATCATATGAAAGACCCTTAAGGTATTCCATGTCTATCTGGCCTGTTTCTTTATATCTCTGTATATTATTACGGGCTATAATTACGTCCACGTTTGCAAAATTTAATACGATATAAACTACGAGAGTTACTATGAAATAAGCTTTTATTATGGGTAATCTTTCATACCAGATAAAAAATGTATTTATGATAAAAAGAAAGAATAACAAGATCATGAATGCCTGGACAAATATCCTGAGGTAAGTAAAACCGTAAGCCTTTTCATATAAAAGCATCCTGTAAAAAGCAGACGCTATCATTATAAAAGTAAAGCCCACTAGAAGTGATAATAGTATTCTAATAGCAATGGTGCTCTTTTTATTTTCTTTTTTTAGAAACGATACTGCTATAAGGATAATAAGAAAGTTAATAACCGATACCGCAACTAGCTCAAAAAACCCTCTTCTTGCATATTCTGCATAGGTAAATGCAGAAGGCTGTATAAAGTTCTCATCTCCAAAAAGGTATTTGAACTGAATGAAAGAGAAGACACAGAAAACAACATTTATAAGACTGAGCACAGTCATTAGTATTACGGGGTCAATAAACCTTTTCCAGTTTATCTTTTTATATTTAGATTTTTTCTCCTTACTGAATGCTTTTAGCAGCGCCCAGTAAAAACTTATAGCATACACAGTTATCACCAGTATCAGTAAAAAGTGTTTTACTATCTTTGAGACAGGAATGTTTACAAAAAGATCTTTAAACACTATATCAGCTGAAGAAAGAAGCCATATTATTAGGGCGAGCAGGGGAATTGATATAAGCATCCCTGTTGCTATCCTGGGGAATATATTCTTTTTATCCTTACTGCTATTATTCTGCGTCCCAAAAAAAGTGATAAAGGGAATATGGATATATCTTAAAGGGATAAATATTCTCTTTAAAAAGTCTGCAATAAACCTGATATCAGACCAGTTAGCTCTATTAGTAGTAGAAACTAAAGATATCATCATTATCAGCAGGTAAGTAATAATTATAAAATTTAATAGCTTTAATACCTGATTAGAATATATTGCAGATGTAATTGAAAGCATCAATATAGGTGCAGCCCAGAACCATGCTCTATTGTACAATCTGTTATAAGCTTTAAAAAATACCAGGGCTGTTAGTGTCAGGATAAGCAATATGAAAATAGGGTAGGAAATACCAAGGGTTTTGTTATAAAAGAATATATCAAAAACTATTCCAATTATAAGTCCGTATAATAATAACCAGTATTTTTCCTTACCGATTTCCATAATCTGTTCCTTTTATCGTTAAATTTCAGACCGTAATATAAGTATTTTGGGATAATATTATATCATTTTATGTGAATTTACATACACTGCATGCAACTCTTCATATTTAATTAATACAAAAATATTGAGATTTTTAGATCTTATTAGAAAATTTGGCTGCCCCAGGTATTAAAAATTGCGAACCAAATTGTATGTCCAGCTTAGGCTGGTATGTTCAGCAGGAGAAAAGTCCTGTCAGGGTAAGAGCCAGAAGCCCTGTAGCTTGAATAGCAGAGAGTAGGGTAACCTAACCTCTGAAGTCTATTGACAAAGTCACCATAAAGGGTGATGAGCAAGTTACCAGGCCGTAACGTAAGTAAACGCACAGGTGGCCTTGTAATCGAATAAGTCCTGGAAGCCGAGCCCGCAATTTGGGGGTGAAGGCAGCATAGGCAGACTAAACTGGCATCGTTTGTCCTATTTCGACGGGGTGGTAGCGGCAGCATGGTAACAAGGACATATCAGGCAACTGGAGAAGCCATACCTGTCCCGGGAAGAAATTACCGGAGAAGATAATCTCTATAGCCGGTTACCGCCGGGAAATGAGACTGAGGCAGGAGGGTGGCGTTGTGCCATGAACGTGCTCAAGTAGCACGGTGCTGTATCTGAGATGAAGGTAGGCCCTTCGAAGTCGGTTTATAGGAACAGGCTTCAAACAGCCGTAAGCTGCTTCAGTCCGAAAGGTTGCGGTGGTGAACGTTACGGTTAAAAGCCGGGGTAAACCCCGGCATGTATGGATTGGAGAGACGAACGAAAGTGAACCACTGGTTAAGC
>JAGYMN010000096.1 GCA_018400395.1 Actinomycetota bacterium | reverse complement strand
TGGCGGACAGAGAGGGAGCGTAATCTTGATTAAAGACCCGACAGGGGATTCAAAGATCACGCGACCCGACGGCAGGAGGAGAAGGTAATCTTGCTTACCAAGCAGAAAATATCAGAGGAAACCCGAATATTACAAAAAGCAGCCAGATCAGATAAACAGGCAGGTAATTCGCAATAGTCATCTCAACTTTACTTATCAGGGCATTTTTGAAATTCACCTTATACAAATCAATGATCAACAAAGCCAGGTTGACCAAAATCAGCAAATTCGAACCCAGCACTGCCAGGCGGTTTGGTGTTATCCCATATGTTCCCAGCCGATAAAGGATCGCGGTTAAGGCAACCATGTCGATAATTACTGTGATGATTGACAGGCTGAACAGGGTCAGCTCATTGAATCTTTGCTTTCCGCCTGTTGACGTTCCGGAAATTGCAAAGACAATAACGGCCATAACACCTAACAGCATCAGATTAAACATTAACAGGAAATCACGATCGCCAAACAGGTCTTTCCCCGAAATTACAAGAGCCACAAGATAAATTATTGCTGTCAGTAATACCAGGGGACTGAATATTTTGGCTATCACAGGGGCAATCTTATTGGTTAAAGCCGTATAATTCTTAATAATATAGGTGGCAACTATTGGTATGGAGACTGATCCTGCCAAAACAACATTTTTCATGTACAAGCTTTCAATATCAATACCAATAGACTCAAATAAACCAATTGTTATAGCACTCAACACAGCCCCCGCTATAGCTATTATAGCCATAAGAATGGCCAGATCACCATTATATCTTATATACTCAATTCTTCTTATCCTGTCCTTTAAGTTAAAATCCATAAAAACCAGTCCAAAAAGGCCCCACAACAGAAAGGGTAAATGGATATACACAAGATTAACAGAGTCATTGTCCCGGACTGCCGGTAAAAGATTAACATATAATGTTACTGATAAAAATGCAGCCATAATAAATGCAAGACTTTTAAAATCCCCTAGCCTGTTGTACCAGCCCAGGTAAACAGTCATTCCAAGAAATACTATTATCCCTGCATTCTTCTCATAAAAGACAAGATCCGACATACTGATATTAAAGATATCCGGGATTTTTATCAGGAAACCGGCAATAAAACAAGCTGAAATCAAAACTGCAATATCAATAAGAGATGGTTTTTTTACCCTGTCCCACATTTTATTATAATCCATTCTCACCCTCCAGTATTGTGCCAGTTCAGACTTTTCTATCTCCGGGTAGAGGTCCTCAAAACCGGACTTAAAGCCTGCCCTGTCATCCCTGTATAATTGCTCAAGTTTAGCAGGATTGTTTATGTATCCCCTTATCTTCTCTTTCATCTGTTAAATTATTATTTAAATGAAAAGTGCTTTCCTCCACATAGTTTAAAAACAAAGGATTATTGTTCCCTGATCAGGTTCTCAAGGGCTGTTAAATGCTGACTGAACTCGAGTTTACCCCTCCTGGTTGCAGAGTAACTAGTATTTGGTTTACGGTCAATGAATTTCTTTTTTACCTTAATAATGCCCTTTTCCTCCAGGGTTTTCAGATGACTGGCAAGATTTCCGTCTGTTACATCCAGTGCCTCTTTCAAACTGTTAAAATCATAGGATTCATTTACCATTAAAACTGACATTATCCCCAATCTTATCCTGTTTTCAAAAATCTTGTTTATATTCGAAATAATATCCTTCATGCCTCATATTTTCTGTACATTACCAGTCCGTAGATAACATGCAGTAAGCCAAATCCAAATATCCAGAATGCCAGGTCCCAGCCCGGGACAAAGGCTGACACAAGTCCGGTAATTATCTCAAATACACCGAGATAAAAAACCTCGCCAAAGGTAAACTTGCTGGCACTGACCAGTGCCAGACCGTAAAAAATGAGAAAGCCCGGGACTATCAACTGTATATTATCCTGAAAAATAAGTACGGTGATAAAAACAGCTCCCGTAAGCAGTGGAATAAGAAGATTTATAAGCAGTCTCCCGGAAACAGGGGTCCAAAAATTCTCCTTTTCCCTTCTTGCCTTCCGGATTGAGAAATATAGAGAAACCAGCACTGACAGCACAAGGACAATAGCAGCATCTGCAAGAAGCTGCCACCCGGCATAAAAAGCATGCTTCCCCGGTAAGCCCCTGAAATATTCATCAAAATGAATACTTTCCTTATCCAGAATAAAAAAATATGCAACAAGTGCTCCTGCTATTGCAATCAACCCGGCAAAAACTCCGGAAAGACCACTAAGAGAAAGAAACCTGGAAGATTTTTCCATTATCTTCCTGATGGCCTGTATATCCCCAATGGATTTTAAATCGTTTTTCATATAAAAGTACTTTGAATTGCAAAGTTAAATATATTTTTTATTTAATCCTACTTTCTAAATAATATTTCTGTTGGGGAAACCGTGATAATCCAGATTAAAGAAAAGCTTTCTCATCTAACTATTATATATTTGTTAATAATATTAAAATCGTACCTGGTACGGTAGCAGAACATAAGTATACCAATAAAGCTTAAACCATGAAAAGAGAGCGTGCCGGCTATCTGGAAGGCATAATTTCCATAATCGGGAATATCATTCTCTTTGTCCTTAAATTCTGGGCAGGCACAGTGTCGGGATCAATTGCACTTATTGCCGATGCCTGGCACACTCTTTCCGATTCAGTCAGCTCACTGGTTGTAATAGTCGGCACAGGACTATCAACCCGCAAAGCAGACAGTGAACATCCCTTCGGTCATGGCCGCTGGGAGCATATTGCAGCCCTGTTTATCGGTTTCCTGCTGGTAGTGATAGCATATAGTTTTATTAAGGATTCTGTTACACAGTTCAGGGCAGGCGGATCAGCTGATTTTGGAACTATAGCAATTATAGTTACCGTCATTTCCATACTTACCAAAGAGGGACTGGCACAGTATGCCTTTTTTCTGTCACGCAAGAGTAAAAACATTTCTGTTAAAGCTGACGGATGGCATCATCGAACCGATGCATTATCATCTGTAATCGTACTGGCAGGCATAATGTTCAAAGACTATTTCTGGTGGATTGACAGTGCTCTGGGTGTTATAATCTCCCTGATGCTGGTATATGCTGCATATGAAATAATCAAGGAATCAATAAATAAGCTCCTGGGTGAAAAACCCAGTGATGAATTAATCAATAGAATAAAAACAATTATAGATGCTACGTCAGAGAAGAAACTTAATCCCCACCATTTCCATATGCATAATTATGTTAATCACCAGGAGATCACCTTCCACGTAATCATTGAAGGTGAAATGTCTATAAGGGAAGGACATGACCTGGTTACAAAAATTGAGAATCAGATAAGAGAAAAACTGGATATTGAGCCAACCATCCATATAGAACCGGAAGATCATGATTAAAACCGGAAATACCTTAAATCTCTATTAACCCTTATCACTTATCTGCTGAAGCCGATCGTAGTTATGGACAATTAGTTCCTTTCCATTCATACTGATAAGACCTTCCTCATTGAATTTTTTCAGGATTCTGATGACAGTCTCCGAGCTCATACCTGATAATTCCGCCAGATCCTTCCTTGATAATGGCAGATCAAATTCCTTACTTTTAAATATCCTTTCAGAAAGGCAGAGAAGAATATCGGCAAGCCTTCCGAAAGCCTGTTTATGTGTCAGACAAAAGAAACGACCATAAATCTGTACACTGTTTGCACTCAATATATCGATTACTTCTCTTGCGAAAGCAGGATTCCTGTTCAGAAGCTCCCGGAAGAGATTAATATCTATCTGCCTGACAACAGAATCTATATAAGTCATTGCTGAATACTGATATGTATTATACTCCTGGGATACAGAAGCAAGCCCAAGTAAATTTCCATCAGGTATTATCTTTAGCACCAGCGAATTTGTTCCGTTATCCAAAAAAACCTTGGCAAGACCCTTTTCCACATACATTACCTGTGAAACAAAACTGCCCTGTTTACATATTACTTCGCCTTTTTTATATTTTATGGTTACCGAATTTTTTTCAAGTAGTTCATTTTCTTCCTCTGTCAACTTATCAAAACACCTGCAATGATGTGAACTTATGGCACATGCTGTGTACCTTAATATATCATCCATCCTTTTTGATTTAATTTAATACAAATATAAGAAAAACAACTCAAAAAGCTGATATAGATCAGTTTTTTTGCTATCGCAGAGCAACCGAATATACTCCTAATGCCATAGGCCCGCATATTGGCAATTAACCGGAAAACAGCAATTTTTACAGAGTTGCAGGCAGTGTGGCTGCAATTGTTATTTAATTCACAATAAATAATTATGAAAACAATTATATTCAACAAGTTAAAGCCATTATTTATCCCGGTGCTTACAGCATTACTTATCATTGGTTGCTCCAAAATTAATAATAAAGATAAGGATACATTGCCTTACGGAAGCTGTGAGGGTTGCCATACCGATTACGATCATCTGCAACTGGTATATACACCTGATACAGCAGCCCCTGCAGGAGGCTGTGGCGGTACAGCTCCTCATTATGAGCCTTACGACAGGGTATATATGGCAGGTGACGGCTATGAAGCTTTCAAGTCATCGACACATGATGCGCTTAACTGCACTGATTGTCATAATGGTACTGACAAGACATCCGACAAGGAGCTTGCCCATTCAGGTGATTTTCTGAGTCATCCTTCACAGGAGTATGAGGACAAATGCGGTAGTTGCCACACTGAAATTGTTGAGAATTTCTCAACCAGTCTCCATCATGGGACAGGTCAGAAAAGAAAAGTTGCAAT
>JAGYMN010000095.1 GCA_018400395.1 Actinomycetota bacterium | reverse complement strand
CAGTATCTATAAGATCAAAACCGATGGAACTGCACGCCAGAAGATAAATTATGATACTACATGGCATATAAACCTGTCTGAAGACTGGATCTATTATATAAATACTAATGATGAATATGGCATTTATAAGATCAAAACCGATGGAACTGAACATCAAAAGATATATTATGACAGAAGCTGGGATATTAATGTACAGGGAGATTGGATTTTTTATATAAATCTGGATGATGAGGTCAGTATCTATAAGATCAAAACCGATGGAACTGCACGTCAGAAGATAAATGATGAATGGTCCAGGTATATAAACCTGTCTGAAGACTGGATCTATTACATAGGTTCTTATAAAGACAAATACAGTATTTATAGGATGAATACTGATGGAAGTGCAAGACAACCAGTTGACTAATAGTATTAAGGTGATGGCCTACCAGGAGCAGCTTCGAATGTTATCCTAAAGAATTAGAAGAATTGAAAAAACTTTTTGGTGGACCGGACGGCATTCGAACCCTCACAGCCAGTAGGGCAGACTAGAATGCTACTACTACATCACTATCCCACATATTTTAATCTTATAATAAATATTTGAAATAGTTAAGTGTAAATATAAATATATCCGAGTAGTTTATTTAAATAGGGCAAAAATTACCTGGGTTTGTCAGGTATATAACACTCATCTTATAAATCCTTCATCATCCTATTTACAACATTACCTGGTATTGTATATAAAGCCGCCGGTTGTCCTGTATTTTGCAACCAGCTCAAATTCTGCAGCAAAGTAGCTGTCATCTTCCGAAAGGACTACAAGGTAATCATAGGAATTGTAGTATGATTGTTTTATTTCCTTTATCTCAGCATTGATTTCTTCGTAGTCTCTTCCGCTTAGATCGATAAATTTTATATCCCTTGGATAGAGGTTATATGCCATCTCAGACATTATATATACAGGCTCACCCCTTACAAATACGAGCATGTTTTTGTCTTCAGGCACAATACCGCCGGCCCATGATATGAATTTTTCAAACCCGTAGAATCCATGGTATGTGCTTTCCAGATCTCCGGATATTATTTCATCCCTGTAGGCCTGCCAGTAGCTCTTTACGGCCAGTACTTCTGCATATATATAGGTTGCAGAAAAAAACAGAAGTACGGAAAGAATAAATATAAATACAGCCTTTTTTGCAGCCTTTGCAGCATTTTTTTTGGCTGGAGCCCTGAAAAAGAGTATATATATAACTGAAAGTATCAGGAAGATAAATATTAATATATACGCCGGTATCAATAAATTGTTCAGGTCGCCGGCAGATGCGGGGGAAAGATTAAGAAGCTTCCGGGCCAGATATATATCAAGAGGGAAAAATATCCTTTTTTTAAATAGTGCCTGTGAAAACTGCATATTTATTCCGTCCAGCCGGGGAAGATCAAGCATTATACTTTCGGGCCGCAACTGGTCCCATCCGGTGTCTGCCCCGAGCGGTATATAATAGTTATGGGTTGTTCCGTCTATGTATATTTTAAATCTGAGCTCGGATGGAGGAGACTCTTTTTCTGCATCTGATTCCCACTTTACTGCCCCGGTGACATATGGGTAATTCTCTGATACTGTATTTGTTGCGGCAATTCTTACCCTTAAAAATTCACCCATGGGGCTGCCGGTACTTTCAGGGATCCTTATCGTGGGTTCGCTCTCATCCGGAAGAACAGGTTTTTCTCCGGTATTTATAAAGGGGGTGCAGAACATGGTAAAAAGGATTATAGAAACAACAGATATTGAAATGAATGCAGTCTTCCTTGCCCTTGTTATGGCCTGCCTCCGTTTATTGTTTTTACTGATGTTTTAATATTACTAAAAAAAAAGACAAAGGCAATGTTAATTTAGGCCGCAATATCTTATTATATTAGAAATAATATAATTGATTTGCTTTTTACAGAAGGAGACCGGTGGTTTATTTTTATCTTACAGCAGGAGTGCTTTCGCTTTTCTTTATGGGCTATGCCCCGGTATATTATCTCCTTCCCGGGGAAAGCGGGTTCAAGGCAGGTTCCAGAACCGTATCGGGAAGCTTCTTTATATTCTTTATAAGCCTTTTTGTGGGCTCCCTTATTGCAGGGTGGCTCCTTACCGTACTTTCACTTGCAGATGTATCTTTTTCAAGGAATATAATATTTGGAACGGGGGCAGTGTTTTTTGCATTTTATGTTTATAACCTGATGTCGGCAAGATTTAGGAGCGGGGAAAGGAAAAGGATAAACAGGCTGGAAAGGGATATGCTGTGGGCCAGGGTATCTGCCAGGAAAAGGAAAAATGACAAAAAAGATGAAGGCAAGCCTGAGAAGCAATATTATTTGCCCGGGACTGTGCAGGAAAAGAAAAGGACACCGGAGAAGCTGTCGGCCCGCATTCTTTTTATAATATTCATATTTCTTATAATTATAAATTTCGGGGTAGTTGTGTTTCTGGCGGTTCTTTTCCCGGTAAGGTTCTGGGATGCCGTATCGTGCTGGAGCTTTAAGGGAAAGGCATTCTTTATAGACGGGATTATCAATAATTTTTATACGGACCATGAATACAGCTTTTCCCAGCTTTCTTATCCCCTGTACCTGCCGCTTATCCAGACATGGCTGCTTGGCTGGATGGGGGATGTAAATGAAAACCTGCTGAAGCTGATATTTCCCATATTTTACGGATCCCTGCTTTTTACACTGTACTATCTTTTCAGGCAGAAGATAAAAAAACTTATCTCCATAATACTGGTATTTATAATGTCCCTGCTTCCGGTGATAGTCGACCACGGTTATATAGAATACACAAATCTTTTATTTTCCGTAGCAATGCTCATTGCTGTTTATTTCTTCTGCCTGTCGCTTAAGATGAAGGGAAGGACGGGGTTTTTAATGCTGGCCGCTCTTTTCTTTGCCATAATGTCTCTTACAAGAAGCGAGGGTATAATCTATGCCGTTATATTTACCGTGATAAATATATTTTTCACCCTGCCCGGTGTAATTAAAGGAATAGAGAGGTCCAAAAATCTTATAAACCTCCTGATGCCGCCTGTACTGCTGGCACTGTTCCTTCTGCCCTGGTACCTGCTTAAAATCAAGCTGGGGCTTCCCCTGTTAAGCGAAGAGTGGTATTCATTCTTAAATGGTGTCATTGCAGGCACAGAAACACTTGAACCGGTAAGGGCGGTCTCGGCTATGGGCATGCAGGTACTTCTGTCTGTATATGACTCCACCAGGGCAGTATTCGGTTCTTTCTATGGCCCGGTATGGGCAGTAATGCTGATAGTAATGCTTATGAGCATCAAAAGGCATTTCAGGAATTTTGGATGGATCTTTTTTATTTTCCTGTCCGCCGGCATGGTATCCATCTTTTTATCAATTGCAGCAGTAAGTGATTTTGTAAATTCAACTGAAAGGTATATGCTCGGGCTTTTCCCTACAGCATACTACTGGGTGATGTCAAACTCGATAGGAAAAAATATTAATATATGATTTATGTATTAACATCCAGAAAGGATAGATGAGATGGTCTGGCAGATTGTTGCTATTGTATCGGGGGCAGTTCTTGCTGCTGCTTTCCTTTTTTATATCTACAGGTTTGAGCCCTTTAACTTCGGTTTTACCGATGTAAGTATAAATATTGATACAGGCAGCAGGGAAGATAAAAAGATCCTTACCATCCTCCATCTTTCAGATTTTCATCTAAGGAGGTCCCTTAAGGGAAGAAAGGTTTTCGAATTTGTCCGCACCCTTGCGGACGGGGAATATGATTTCATATTTATAACCGGCGATATGGTGGAAGCCACTAAAAATATCGACTATCTTATCAGCATGCTGTCGCCCTTCAGGGCAAGATACGGAAAATATGCGATACTTGGGGTGCATGACCATTACCAGAAGGCCTTCCATGAATTTGCAAAAAACATGTTCAAGAGAAAGAGAAGATACGGGTTGAAAAATGACACTGTAGAGCTTGCGGCAAAGTTAAAAGAGATAGGCATTGAAGTATTAAGAAATGAAAGCAGAATAATAAAAACAGGGTACGATGGACAAGGTGAAATCGAAATAATAGGGCTTGATGACCCGGTTATAGAAAAGCTCGACTTTAAAAAGGCTTTCTCCGGGATAGACAGAATAGAAGACGGAGATATCATAGACGAGTCAGGCTACAGAGAGGTGGAAAGCAAAGTATTTGAAATCGACAGAAGAGGTGTCCACAGGCTTAACAAAAAAGGGCGCCTGAGGCTGGCCCTTCTGCATACGCCCGATTCCTATGCGCTTTCCACGCTTTATATGAAAGACGTTGATATTGTATTTTCAGGCCACACGCACGGAGGGCAGGTAAGGCTCCCTCTTTTAGGAGCCCTTATATCCGGATGCAGGCTTAAGACTAGATTTGCCTCCGGCCTTTTCTACTTTAAAAAAATGGTCCTTTTTATATCGCGCGGGCTGGGCGAAGGAAAATATACGCAGTTCAGGTGCCTCTGCCCTCCCGAAGCTGTCAGGGTAACTGTCTACAATACGGGCGGCAATGTAGAAAACTTTTAACTACTCTTATATAATGTTTTAATATTTTTAATCCTTTTGCGGGAAGGATAGCAGAAAGGACGATAATGAAAATGAAGAATCAAATATTTAAGATTATGGCACTTGTAGTTTTTCTGGCATTTTTAATAACCGGCAGCGGGTGCAGGGAAAGTGCTGCTATAGATACAGCGCAGGATAACCTGGAAGAAGCCGCTGTTGAAACAGCACTGGAAGATATACCGGATAAAAGCGGTGATGATGAAGATGAAAAAC
>JAGYMN010000094.1 GCA_018400395.1 Actinomycetota bacterium | reverse complement strand
GGCACCTGTACAGATATAATCCAGAACTAAAAAAGAGCGGGGAAAATCCATTTATACTTGATTCCAAAGAGCCAAAAGAGTCATTTAGAGAATTTCTTATGGGTGAAGTAAGATACGCGTCGCTTACCAAGTCTTTCCCTGAGATATCCAAAGAACTTTTTGACAAAGCAGAGGAAGAAGCAGGAGAGAAATATGAGAAATATAAATCAATGGCTGAGTCAAAATAGCAGTAAATACGTGGATTTTGTTACAACATATATATTTTAATGATGAGAGCCAGGAAAAATATAGTAGTTTTAAAATTTGGCGGTACTTCTGTTGGTGATGTAAGAAAAATTGGGAAAGTTGCTGACAGGGTAATAAAAACAAGAAACGAAGGCAAAGATGTGGTGGTTGTCGTTTCTGCAATGGGAGATACAACCGACAGATTAATTGAAATTGCAGGCAAGGTAACATGTAATCCATCCAGGCGTGAAATGGATATGTTAATGTCAACAGGCGAGCAGCTATCAAGCTCTATTCTGGCGATGGCTGTTCAGGAAAGGGGATACGGCTGCGTTTCTCTTACAGGGAGCCAGGCGGGTATTTTAACTGATGAGTTTTATTCTAATGCCAGGATTTTAAATATAAGAGCAGATAGAATATCGAAGGAATTAAAAGAAGATAAAATAGTAGTTGTGGCAGGTTTTCAGGGCATAAATGCAGAAGGCGACATAACCACACTGGGCAGGGGCGGTTCAGATACCACAGCTGTTGCGCTGGCAGTTGCGCTGAAGGCAGATTACTGTGAGATCTACACGGATGTGGGAGGAATATATTCTACTGATCCGAATCTGGTTAGAAAAGCAGTAAAAATGCATTCCCTGTCCTATGATGAGACTCTTGAACTTGCATCTTCAGGCGCAAGGGTACTGCACACCAGGGCAGTCGAGTTTGCAAAGAAAAACAATGTTGTGCTGCATGTGAGGTCAAGTTTTAATAATGATGAAGGGACATGGGTCATGAATGAAAGAGATATAGATATGAAAATGGAAAAGCCCGTCATAACAGGGGTTACATCTGATACGGATCAGGTAAAGATATCAATCTTTGAACTGGAGGACAAACCAGGAGAAGCCGCAAGGTTATTCGGAAAATTTTCAGACAATAACATCAATATAGATCTGATAGTGCAGAATGTCAGTGAAAAAGGCCTGGCTGCCATATCGTTCACTATTAAGCCTGGAGACCTGTCCATTGCCAGGGAAGTACTTAAGGAGCTGGAACAGGAACATGCTGTGATAGATACTGAGGTTGCAAAGATCTCAATTGTTGGAGCAGGGATGCAGGCCCACCCGGGTATTGCTGCCGGAATGTTCGGAATACTGGCCGATAGGGGAATAAATATTGAGATGATATCAACCTCTCCCATAAGGATATCCTGTATCATAAGGAAATCAAGGGTAAAAGATGCCGTCAGGGCGCTCCATAGCGGTTTTGATATAAAATGATTAATTAGTTAATTAATTTTTCAACCCCTAATTTTTATTAATGCTTTAATACAATCTCTATTTTTAACAGCATTTAAGGCATTATTTATCCTTTTTAATTCAAAAGGATTGTCTGTATCTATCCAGATATGTGCATCAAGTTGCTTATCAATAATTCTTAATATTACTTCTTTATGGGCTTCCTCTTCATCGTATCCTCCATTGTAATAATAAAAAGAGCCTTTTGCATTAAACAGGGTTATGCTGTTTGTAAAATAATCATCATATCCATAAACCCCTATTGTACCACCATCGGTCAGAAAATTTAGTTTGCTGTCTATTAAGCCATTTTTACCTACAGCATCTATAATGAAGTCATAATTCTGGTATTTGATAATGTCATTTATTTTATTTTGTATATCAGAATCTTTATAGTTCAAATAATTTGTAGCCCCTGCTCTTATTGCCGCATCTCTTCTATCCAGGTTCCCAACCATGGTTATCTCGCTCAATCCAATATAATGTGCATGTGCTGCAAAAGCTATCCCATTTGCCCCTGACCCCAGTATAAGCAATCTTTTGTTCTTGGAAACCCCCATTCTCCTTATATAACTTAAAGTTTCACGCCATGTAATAATCATTGGTGCAGCTATGGGTTTGATATCATCCGGTATTATCTGGTTTACCCTGCTTTTATTCCAGGCCTCTTCCGGCAGACAATCCTGTTTCATTGCCCGGTGATCTTTTGCTATCCCAAATTCTGCAAATCCACCCCAGTTTGAATAGTATTCTTTATTTACAGCAGCCGGTGCTCCGACCCTCGAGACTAAATCCCCTATTTTAAAATTTCTAACTTTTTTGCCAATCTTTATTACCCGGCCTATGCTTTCATGTCCGAGTATTGTAGGGTAATTAACCTTTCTCGGGTGTTTGCCCTCTATAATATGCCAATCAGTACCCGGGCATATAGTTCCATATAGAATCTCACACAATGCATCATATTCATCCATTTGTGGTTCACTTACTTTTTTAACTCTTAATAAACCTATTTTCTCGACCACAGCTGCCTTCATCATTTTATCCACCCTGGTCCTCTATAGTCTTTATTAAATGGCATATTATATGGTTCACAATATGGTCTAAATGGAACCTTTTCAGCAATTTTATCCAGTCTTTCCAGTATACCTAAAGGCAGTGGACCTTTTTCTGAAGCCCTTATGCTTGAATAAATTTCTTTTTTGGATCTTGCACCCACAAGAACAGTTGAAATATCAGGATTGCTTAATACAAACCGTAGTGATATTTCCACTATAGAAATATTAAGTTCATCGAGTAATTCATATAATTCCAGTAATTGATTGCGTCTCGGATTACTAAGCCATTTAGCTTTACCCAGAACTTCAGCATCATATCTTTGAGCCAGAGCACCATGCTGAAGTGGAGAGCCTATAACTATCCCCATATTCTTTTTTTTTGCTTCAGGTATTATACAAATAGCTGCTTCTCTCCAGAGTAAACTATATTGAAATGCAGTTAATAATACATCGAAATTTCCTAATTTTATTAAATTAGCCATCTCGTATGCAGTAGTTCCGGCTAATCCCGAGTATTTAATCAGACCTTCTTTTTTAAGAGAGTCTATTACTTCCAATACCGGCCCTGCAAGGTAATCCGTAGATTCATTCCACCAATCATATTGTCCAGGTCTATCAGGTTCATGGATAAATAAAATATCAATATGATCACGATTCAATTTCTTAAGGCTGTCATGTACTGATTTAAATAATTGTTTCTTATTTCTGGGATCAAATGGGTCCGGGTAACCACCAACTTTTGTTGAAAGAATTATAGGTTTTCTAATATCTTTAATTACATTTCCAATAACAGTTTCACTGTCTAAATATGCAGGGGCTGTATCTATATAATTAATATCTGATTCTATAGATTTACATATTAAAGCTTTTGCTTCATCAGATGTTTCACCCTGCGAAGATATAAATCCGCCTCCCAGACCTAATTCTGAAACTTCAAGTCCAGTTTTTCCTAAAATCCTTTTTTCCATTTAACTGAATCTTTCCTGTGTTTTGATAAACTTTATATAATGATTTATTTTTTATATGATAAAATACGTTATAATTAAGGTCAATATTTAGTAAGTGATTTAGAGCTGTCAGCAGAGGCAATCTTCTTGTTTTTATGCCTTTATTGCTTTAATATATATCATTCAACTTTTATAGATTAAGTTACATTTTATTGTTAATTATATAAACTGCAGGGGGATAAAGATGGGCAGAAAAGAATATAATGTAGCTATTGCCGGAGTGACAGGAGCAGTTGGAAGGGTATTCCTGTCAGTACTTGAGGAAAGGGATTTTCCGGTTAAAAACCTGATTCCGCTTGCTTCAGTACGTTCTGCAGGGAAAACCATAGATTTTGCGGGTGATAAGCATGAGATACAGGAACTTAAAAAAGACTCATTTAAGGGTGTAGATATTGCACTTTTTTCAGCCGGTGCAGCAATATCAAAAGAATTTGCAAAGTATGCTGTTGAAAGCGGAGCAGTGGTGGTAGACAACAGCAGTGCATTCAGGCTCGACGATGATGTACCTCTGGTAGTACCCGAAGTAAATCCCGGCGATATATGGAAACACAATGGGATAATTGCAAATCCTAACTGCACTACCATAATAATGGTGGTAGCTATAAAACCGATATATGATATATCACCTGTTAAAAGGATAATAGTCTCCAGTTATCAATCGGTTTCTGGCGCAGGGGCAAAGGGAATATCGGAGCTTGAAGAACAGGTAAGGGAAATAGCCTGCAATAAGTCAGAGGATATTAAAGCTTCCACTTTTCCGGTGCAGATCGCATTCAACGTAATACCTCATATAGATATATTCTATGATAACGGTTATACAAAAGAGGAGATGAAAATGCTATATGAGACCCGTAAGATAATGGGTGATGATAATATCCTGATCTCTGCCACCTGTGCCAGGGTTCCTGTACTTACTTCTCATTCAGAATCGATAATGCTGGAAACATATAAGAAAATTTCTCTCGATGACGTCAGGAGCGCCCTTTCTTCTGCAAAAGGCGTAAAACTTATGGATGATTTTAGAAAAGGTGTGTATCCTACCACTCTTGATTCTTCAGGAAAGGACGATGTATATGTAGGAAGAATAAGGGAAGATATTGCTGTTAAAAACGGCATAGATATCTGGGTGGTGGGAGACCAGTTGAGGAAAGGCGCTGCGCTCAATACAGTCCAGATAGCTGAGGAGCTTATAAAGGAACAGGATATAGATTTAGAATAAATCAGACTATGAG
>JAGYMN010000093.1 GCA_018400395.1 Actinomycetota bacterium | reverse complement strand
ATCACTGACTGATTTTATGGTAGCCGATCTTACACGTATACACCTCCACAGCTATTTCGGTTACGAAAGATCACCGGGTGCAATAGTATATATATACATTTTTGGGGCCATTGGTCTCTTTGTGCTTATTATTGCATGTATCAACTTCATTAATCTGACAACTGCAAGATCATCCCTGAGAGGGAAGGAAATTGGGATTAAGAAAGTTGTTGGAGCACATAAAGGCAATATGCTTGTCCAGTTTGTTCTGGAGTCAGTATTCCAGGTTTTTATAGCCCTTGTTTTTGCCCTGCTTATTATTGGACTATTGCTTCAGCCCTTTAATACAATTTCAGGTAAGGAATTTGACCTGGCATACATGTTTAATCCGCGGTTCCTTACAGGAGCCCTTGCTGTTTCGGTAATTGCCGGTTTCATTGCAGGTATATACCCCGCTTTCTTCCTCTCTTCCTTCAAAGCCGTAAATATTCTTAAAGGAGAGGTTACAAAAGGCAAGAAGAGCGGTGGTTTGCGAAGGGTTCTGGTAATCACACAGTTTGTGCTTTCTGTATTCCTGGCTGTAAGTGGTATTATAATCTATATGCAGATGCAGCATATGCGTAATCTGGATATGGGATATGATCAGCAAAATCTTATTTATATTTCCGTTTCGGAAAATTTTGAGTCCAAATACAGTGCTGTAAAAGGTGAGTTGGAAAGAAACCCTTTAATTGAGAATGTCTCGGCTTCAAACTTAAATCCGCTATTTATTGGCAGTAATTCATCGGGTGTTGACTGGGAAGGCAAAGACCCGGATCTTGATGTTTTATTTTCATTTAATTCCGTTGATTATGATCTGATTGAAACAATGAAATATCAGATCGTTGAGGGAAGACCTTTCTCAAGGGACTATCCCGGAGACATGCCTTCAGACAGTCTGGCTAACTTTGTTGTAAATGAAGAGCTTGTAAGAATTATGGGTGTTGATGATCCGGTAGGCAGGTGGTTCAGGTTCCAGGGATACCGGGGTGAGATTGTTGGTGTTCTGAAAGATTTTCATTATAAAAGCGGCAGGGATAAGATCGAACCCCTGGCTATTCACCTTGACAGGCCTGAGCGGTTAAACTACATCATGATAAGATTGTCAGAATCAGATCCAGAGGGGGCAGTACAGGCTGTCAGGGAGATATGGGAAAGAACAATACAAGGTTATCCGCTTACCTTTGAATATGCCGATGAGAATATTAATGATATGTACGGTAGTGAACTAAGGATGAGCAGGCTATTTAAGTATTTCACAATACTGGCCACGCTGATAGCAGCCCTGGGTCTTTACGGTCTGTCATCATTCATCGCAGAACGAAGGACACGGGAAATAGGTATAAGGAAGATTATGGGATCGAGCGTATCAAGGGTGGTCCTGCTTTTGTCAACAGAATTCATATACCTGGTACTTATAGCGGCTGTAATAGGCTTTCCACTCTCATACCTGTACCTTAACAACTGGCTTAAGGATTTTCCCTACAGGATTGATATTGGTGTCGGTGTATTTCTTATTGTGGGTTTTGTTGCACTTCTGATTTCACTGCTTACCGTTAGCTTCCAGTCCTACCGCGCTGCAGTTATCAATCCGGCCAATGCTGTAAAAAGGGAATAATTCTTTACAGATGATATAAGTGGAACACTATTTATTATCTGCTTTGATAGTATTTTTATATTTTCAATATATTGATATATTGCAGGATGCTAATAGATTCTCATACCCATATAGGCCATATTCTTTACCCCGTCGGAAAGAACAGGGTTTTCGATCTGCCTGCTGAACAATTGATCGGGGCAATGGATAAATATTCCGTTGACCGGGTTCTTGTTTCAGGCATAGAAGGTGCTGAATTTGATTCGTCAATGAACCTGGCCCCTGCTTCCATGCAGGTGCGGCAGCTCGATGCATTTCGTAGGCAGGTGGACTTTGCCAGGACCAATAAGGGCAGGGTAGGAGTGCTGCTGTGGGTTAAACCTTATACAGAGACTGTAAATGGTGATCTTGAGCAATTTATCACCTCGAACCGCGATTGCATAGCAGGCTTTAAGATGCATCCTGCATTGTCGAATACAGCGTTTAATGATGTTCGGTTCCAGCCTTATCTTGAGCTTGCAGACAGGCTTAATATGCCTGTGCAGGTGCATACTGAAAAAGATGGTCTTTCTGATCCTTCTTATGTTGCAGAGGCGGCAGCCGCTTTTCCTGATCTTGACTTCGTAATGGTGCATATGGGTCTTGGCACAGACAATTTAGAGGCAATAAACATCATCAGGGATAATGCCAATATCTATGGTGATACCTGCGAGGTAGAGATTGATAATGTTTTTAAGGCTGTGGAAGTATGCGGCTCGGAAAAAATCCTTTTCGGCACCGATGCCGTTGTTCATGGAACGGATACTTATAAGAGGTATCAAGCACTTATTGAGGCGCTCAGGAGCAGGCTGAACAAAAAGGATGCTGATAATATCCTTTACGCCAACTGCCTGAGATTATTCGGCTGAGAGATGCCTTATGCAGGATATTTTCTGTTTACCAGCTTTCCCGAGGATTATTCAAGTTTTGTCGAAGCACCATAAACTGATAGAAAAAGCAAAAGCAGAAGTTTTACCCGGCAACTTCTGCTTTTGTTTGTCTTTTGTATTCAGAGTGGATTAGAAGATATACCTGATTGATAATGCACCACCATCTGCCCAGAAGCCTGTGTATCCAATAAGGTTGAAAGCCGGTTTCCAGTCTATACTTAAATTAATAGGTACTTCAATGAAATTGTATTCCAGTCCTAATATTCCATCAATTCCAACCACAGTGTAAGAATCTCCTGGCTCCCCCCAATTAGCATAATCTCCGTTCCAGAAACCAACATGTGCACCAAAGCCAATGTACCAATTTAACCTATCTGTATTAAAAGCCCTGCCATGGATTTCGTAAAGTCCTGTTAATTGAAGTCCCCTCCATCGACTTGATATTATTCCTTCAAAGGCCGTATTTGAAGAAACGAAATGCTTAATGGTTACCCCGTTGGCAAGTCCTCCCCGCAGACCTATACCAGTATTATAGTCCTGGGCATTGCTGAATGAGATTATAAATAATGTAAATAGAATGGTAAGTCCAAGTTTTTTCATCAGTTCTTTTTTTTATTTCCTACTCGTTTGGCTTTTCGGTTCGGCCCCGACTTTTTAAACCTATGTCAGATAGATGTGATTATAACTTCTAATTGCTGTTACAAGTATAGGCTAATAACAATAAAATACTGTTACATAATTATTTAAAAGAATTACATATATCACAGGTATCAGTGCCCAAAAATGTGCAACACTGCTTAAAAGGATCTTCGGCTACTGTCTTATGCAGGAGAAAAATACATTTGCAGGAAGTAATTCTGTCATTGTTACACGGTCAACGAAGTTATGGTCAGCTGGACCGGGAAGATAGTCCAGTGTTTGTATGGGTTCCATAGAGCCAGCGGAAAAACCATGAAATACAATTGTTCACTTATACGACGGGAATTCAACAGTAACAGTGGTCCCAATACCAACATTACTTTCAACATCAATTGTTCCATTCATTCTGTATACCAACTCCTTACAAAGCACAAGCCCTAAGCCTGAACCTCGCTCGCCATTAGTACCGGCAGTTGATTCATTAGTTTCAAATTTGAAGAGGGATTTGATTATATCCGGCTTAATCCCCTGTCCTGTATCTGAAACAATCAACCGGACTTTATCCTGTCTTTTTTCTGATATTATGGTAATAGAACCTCTTTCAGGGGTGTATTTAACAGCATTTGAAACCAGGTTGCGAACTATCGTTTGGAGCATGTTTGCATTCCCTGACAGATATGTTTGTTCTTCTGAATCAAATCTAATTTGGATTGATTTTAACACTGCTGAATTCTTGAAGTAATCAATATTTTCAGATATCAATTGACATAAATCAATTCTGTCATTTTTAAATTTATTCAGGTTCTTTGATTTAGTTGCCCATTCCAGCAGATTCTGTAAAAGATGAAATGTAGACTGACTGAGGGAATTAATTATTTTCAGATATTCTTTCCTTTCCTTCTCACTCAAGGCAGTTTCATTTTGCAGCAAGTCCAGAAAGTTTGTAATATTCCCCACCGGCCCTCTTAAATCATGCGCTATAATTGAAAGAAACTTGGTGTTGGATTTAATCTGGTCCTCAAGCTCCCTGTTTAAGCGGATATTAACTGCCGTTAGAAATCCAAATGTTAATGCTATCATCAGAAAACCGGAAATAATTTGCATGACAATTACGCTGTTAGTTACTTCGAATGGTTTGAAACCAGGGTTTATTATTACGGCAGAAACATTTAACAGTATAAGAACCATAAAAAAGAAGAAAGAGAGCGCATTGACAAGGAATATTTTTTTAAGATATTTTTCATCCGGTTTTAATCGGATCATTTCAAAAATGGCCAGGATGCAATAAATAATTATAAGCGATAAGTGTATTACAGCCTGCACCCTGTACAAATGGAAGATGTTATAAAAGATAAAGATTTGAAAAATATCGAAGACCGGGATGCCAATAACAATCCATTTATTTAACTTCTTTTTTTTAAATTTCCATATACCACCCAGGTACAAATAGAGACCAATTGTTATGAATAATGGTGATACAGCAATGGCAAAATAACTTTCAGCAGGAGAAAGCGCTTTGAAAAACAGTCCAATTCCGATTATTAAGGCACCTGCTCCCCAATACTTTGTTCCAAGTTTAAACGCGCTTCTTTGCATAAAAAGCATATAGAAACCCATTATCAGGCTGATTCCTGAATTTA
>JAGYMN010000092.1 GCA_018400395.1 Actinomycetota bacterium | reverse complement strand
ACGAGGACACTCTGGAGGTCAGAAGATTATATGCCTGCATTATTTGATAAGACATCCTATCAGGACTGGATATCCGGAGGTAAAAAGACAATAATAGATAAGGCCAAAGAAAGAATGGAACAAATACTTGCTACCCATAAACCTGATCCCCTTACCGATTCGCAGGAAAAAGATGTAGAGGGGATACTAAAAGAGGCAACAAAATATTACAAGGAAAAAGGACTTATATAGAATAATTGTTTTAAAAACAAAAAAGGAGACTAAAATGATTAACTCAAAAACCCTGGATCCCTATCCGGGAGAACCGGATATTGAAAGGCTCCTTGCGGCATTTAAAAGGAAACCAGTAGACAGGGTTCCTAATTTTGAAGTGCTTTACGAGGACCAGCACGTCGAGAAATTTCTGGGTAGATTTGCCGGCAATACCCTTGCGTATGGCGGAGATCCCGCAAAGGGTGCAAATGCAGAACAGGGACGTCCGATGTATCCGGATGATTATCTTGATCTAGCCGAGATGATAGGGCAGGATGCAATTCTCTTTGAGGGCCTCTGGACACCCTTCAGGAGAAAGGACGAGAAGGGGAATCTTGTACCTGCCTACGGACGAGATGTAAAGACAAAATCGGAATACGAGAAGCTCATCCTGGATTCTGATGGTCAGATAGCCAGAGTAAAAAAATACCTGGCAGAATACAAACAGGCTATAGCCAAAAGAAACTCTAAAATAGGAGTTGGTGTCCTTTACGGCTGCATATCCCAGACCCCCTATGAGTTTGTTGTAGGGATGAATGACTTTATGATGATGGTATACGAAGACAGGGATCTGGTGGAAGAGATTCTGGAAGATTCAACCCTCTATTTTATAAAAATAACAAAAGCAATTATAGAAGCAGGGGTTGACTTTATATGGCCTGCAGATGACATAGCATTTAAAACTGGCCTATTTATACCACCAAAGATTATGAAGGAGATATGGGTACCCAGAATGGCCAGGATCATAGAGCCTGCCCTGAATGCAGATATTCCTGTTATGTTCCACTCTGACGGCAGGATAGATGACATAATGGAGGATCTTATTGACATGGGTGTTGATTGTATAAATCCCATGGACCCATACGGAGTAGATTATGCTGACTACAAGGCCCGGTATGGTGACAGGCTTTGCCTGTCAGGAAATGTGGATATAGAATTTCCACTTTCCAAGGGGACACCGGAAGATGTGGATGCAGATGTAAAAGCCCACATGGAAGTTCTAAAACCCGGAGGAGGATATGTAGCAAGTGTTTCTCACTCAGTAGTAAACTATATACCGCACGAAAATGTAATAGCATATATAAATGCAATACATAAATACGGAATATATTAGAAAGGAAGGGCAATGACAATATTAGATAAGATATACAATACCACCCTGAAAGGCAGCCATAAAGATATGGTGGATCTGGTAAAAAAAGCAGTGGACGGTGGAGAAAAACCAAATGATATCATAAACAGGGCTCTTTCTCCTGCAATGATAGAAGTGGGGGACAAATTCGAAAAGGGCGAATACTTCATGCCTGACATGCTTCTATCCGCCAAAGCAATGAAAACTGCCATGGTTGTGTTAAAACCTCTTCTTAAGGGGGCTGATAAGATGATTGAAAGGGGTACTGTGGTCATAGGCACTGTAAAGGGCGATCTTCATGATATAGGGAAAAACCTTGTTATAACTATGGCCGAAGGTCAGGGATTTAAAGTAATAGACCTGGGAGTTGATGTAGACTTTACCGTCTTTGTGGATGCAGTAAAGATGCACCATCCCCAGATAGTGGCCTTCTCAGGGCTTCTTACCACAACCCTTGCCAATATTCCCGAGCATATAAAGGCATTAACCGATGCAGGACTCAGGGACAGTATCGTCCTTGCAGTAGGAGGAGCACCTGTTACAAGGGACTTTGCCGACCGCTATCAAATAGAGATATATGCACCTGATGCATCATCTGCTGCAAGGGAGTTTGTAAAAGTGGTTGAGTAGTCTAAATTATATTTTCATAAGTAGAGAAAGGATTATGTTATGAAATTAAATGTAGATGCCCATCTGTGGTGCCTGGGTGCCTATGGTGAAAGGTACGTGCCAGGAGGATATTTTGAAGAGCTGTCAGTAGACAAGCAGCTTGAGATAATGTCGAAGATAGAAGGTCTTACCGGACTTTTTGTCTTCTATCCTTTTCCTCCCATGCCAGAAGATCCTGATAAACTGGTAAAGAAACTTGATGATTTTGGTCTAAAAGTCTCCAATCTAGCCGTAGAATGCTGGGGTGACAGAAAATGGAAATATGGAGCTTTCTCCACAAATGAGACAGCCATTAGAAAAGAAGCGATAAAAATGTTTAAAGATGCAATAGACCTCTCTAAAGAGATAGGTGCAGACAGTATCCTGCTCTGGCCCGCCCATGACGGATTTGACTATCCCTTTCAGACAGATTACGGGCAGGGATGGAAGAATATGGTAGAAACTGTGGCAGAGATCTGCAGCTATGATAAATCTGTAAAGATAGCACTTGAGGCAAAGTCAAAGGACCCGCGCCAGAAACAGTATATATCAGATACAGGGAAGGCGTTGACTTTTATAAATGATGTAGGTGCACCAAATCTTGGTGCAGCAATCGACGTAGGGCACTCCCTTATGGCAGGCGAGAACCTTGCAGAATCGGTAGCTCTTCTTGATGCTCATAAAAGACTATACCAGGTACACTTAAACGAGAACTACAAGGATTCCGACCCGGATTTGATATTCGGTACCATAAATTTCTGGGAGCTGCTTGAATTTTTTTATCATCTAGGCAAAACAGATTTTTCCGGCTGGTCGTCAATAGATATAATAGTACCCCGGGATGATAGGGAAAAATCACTAAGACTGGGAGTAAAGCTTATATGGAAATACAAGGAGATGGCAGACAGGCTGCTTGAGCACCAAAATGAAATAGATGAGAATATGAAGGGTTACCATTTTGCTGATAATATGGATATGATAGTTGATTTATTATTTTAATATTACAGGAGAGAAATGATGCAGAGGGTAGGATTTACATTCAGGATAAAGCCTGAGCTAAAAGATGAATATAAAAAAGCTCACGACAATATATGGCCAGAAATGGCCGAAGCTATAAGAAAATGCGGTATACATAATTATTCAATATATTTTAAGCCCGACGGTACACTCTTTGCCTGCCTTGAAGTAGAGGGAGATTATCAAAAACAGATGGCTGAACTCTCCAGGACCGATGTAAATAAGCGCTGGCAGGAATATATGGACAGGTTCTTTGTAAAGGAAGACAAATCAGTTACCGGACCGGAAATTGAGACACTTGAAGAGGTATTTCACCTTGATTAGTAAGACCAGTCTTTGAAAGGGGATATTTTTAATGAGTGGAAAGAATTATCTAATCTTTGATTTCGGGGCAAGCAACGGAAGAGCTGCAGTGGCAAGCTTTGATGGTTCAAGATTTGATATGAAGGTGACCCACCGGTTTGAGAACCGTCCGGTATTATTGGGAGGGACACTCTACTGGGATTTTTTAAGACTATATTCAGAACTTAAAACCGGTATACAGATATCGGCAGGGAAGTATTCTTCAATAAGGTCCCTGGGTATAGATACCTGGGGAGCAGATTTTGGACTTCTTGATAGTAATGGAGAGTTAATCTCAAATCCTGTAAACTACAGGGACGGGCAAAGCGAGGTGGATGCTGAAAGTCTGCATAATATAATTTCTAATAGAGAGTTATTTGAGCTTACTGGAGCCTGGTGTATCCCCATTTTTGATCTCTACAAACTCTATTCCTTAAAAAAGAATAATTCAACGGCAATAAATAATGCAGACACCTATCTTACGATAGGGGATCTTTTCAATTACTATCTTACCGGAAAGAAAGCTAATGAATTCACCCGTTTTACCACCAGTGTACTTTATAACCAGAAGTCAAAGAGGATGGAAGAGAGTATATTTGAAAGATTGGGTCTTCCAGAAGATATTTTCCCTTCCTTTACATATCCAGGCCAGAAACTGGGTGACCTGTCAGATGAGGTAGCAAAAGAACTTGAGGTAGATCCCATAACCGTGGTTTCGCCGTCCATGCACGATACGGCATCAGCAGTAGCAGGAATACCGGTAAGGGGCAGGAAAAAATGGGCTTTTATGAGCCTCGGTACCTGGGCCTGCATGGGGGTTGAGAACAGAGAAGTGCTTATAAGTGACGAAATCTACAACAAAATATTTTCCAATGAGGCAGGGGTAGAGGATACCAATATATTTGTAAAAAACATCAACGGATTATGGACGATTCAGCAGTGCCGTCAAAGATGGCTAAAAGATAGTGATATCTCCTGGGACAGGATCGTAGAACTGTCAAAAGATTCGCCGCCATTCTCTTCATTTATTGATGTGGACATGCCCCAGTTCTCTCAGCCCCAGGTTGATATGCCGGCTGTTATAAGGCAGTACTGTGAGGGTACGGGACAGAGAAAGCCTGATTCCATAGGGGAAGTGGCAAGATGTGTATATGAGAGCCTTGCTCTTAAAATAAGGTATTATTTTAAATTGCTGGAGAAATTCAGCGGCCAGAGTCTAGAGGTTATGCATCTGGTTGGAGGAGGGACAAATAACAGGCTTCTGTGCCAGTGGATAGCTGATTCGATAGGAAAGCTTGTTGTAGCAGGCCCAACAGAGACAACAGCTATTGGAAACCTTATGATGCAGCTTAAAGCAGATGGCGAGATAGATAAAATTGAAGAAGGAAGACAGATAAGTTTTTCTTCTTCTGATGTTTTTGAGTATAAACCACAGGATACAGCCAGATGGGATGAGGCATACGCCA
>JAGYMN010000091.1 GCA_018400395.1 Actinomycetota bacterium | reverse complement strand
AAAATTCCCTGTTCAAAACATTTAAGAATATACATCGCTGATGATTTTTAAACCATTTATTGCGTCTTTGCCATAATAATCAGCGCCTGTATTCTCTTTAACTGTTTCAGTAACAGGAGAACCGCCCAAAATTATAGTCACCTTATCCCTTATGCCTGATTCTTCTATGGCTTTAACCGTTCTGGCAATACTTTTAAAAGATGTGGTTAAAAGACAGCTCATCCCCAGAACCCTGGCGCCGCTTTCTTTAATAGCTTCAATAAACTTTTCGGCAGATACGTCCACGCCCAAATCCAATACTTCAAAACCTGAATTTCTGAGAACCATAACCACCAGATCTTTTCCAATATTATGAACATCACCTGCCACTGTTCCAACCACTACCTTGCCTTTAGATGAAGTGGCCTCGCTCTTTTCCATCCTCGGAGCTATAATTTTTACTGCATTCTTCATAATCGCTCCAGAATATATCAGGTCCGGTACATAATATTCTTCTCTTTCATAACGTTTTCCAATTTCAATCAATGCTTCCTGTAATTGATCCATTATATCTTTTGTGGCAGTACCTGAATCAAGACCTTCTTTTACCAGCTGCTCAACTTTCTTTTCTTCCAGGCCTACCATTGCTTCATATATATTTTTATCCTCACTCATTCTATTTCCTTTCTATTGTTAGGCAATTCTAAAAATCAGTTAAAATAGCATAGATGAATCTATTGGTTATTAACTCGATCTTTTCCCATTCTGATTTCAGTATTTCTTTGTCTCCCAGTATCTTTTCATATTCTTTTTCTCTCTGTTCCCAGGGAATTATCGTCCCTGCCGGTATGCCTTTACCTTTTTTATCTGACATTATTATTCCTCCTTTTACTAATTTAATTTTTAATATTCACCATACTCCAGAACTGCCTCGGTCATAGCTTTTACATTCTCTACCTTTGCATCATCCTGTAGGATAGCTGCTGCATCCATGATATACCCGCCATCTTTACCAACAGTTTTAATTACTTTTTTAGCAATTTCTTTAACATCCTCCGGGGTTCCATATGCTAATACATCATTGGGTATACCGCCGCTTATACAGAATTTGTCACCTAATTTTTCATGAACTTCAAAAATGTCGTCTTTATCTACATGGTACACAATTGAATTTTCCGGTAATTCTCTGGTATATTTTGCCCATTTAATCCATGTGCCTTCCCCGTACCACAATGTTTGTATGCCGTCTTCCCAGAGTTTTACTATTATTTCCTTTAAGTATGGCCAGAAAAATCTCTTGTAATCCCTCTCAGAGAAATATGTTCCCCTATGCAGCCAGAGGCCCACGGGAACCTGTTTCGCTGGGTCAGCACTAACCCTGGCATTCTGAAGCATGTGCGGCACCAATGCCTCGCAGGCTGCTTCTACTTTATCGGGCTGCCTGTATATATCGACTGAAACCTGCCTGAACCCCCTCAGTTTATCTGCTAAGATGTCAAAAGGCGCTTTTAAGATTCCTGCGATTGCTGAAGCAGTCCCACATTCAGTTTTCAGCTGTTCAACTGCCCTCCCGCAGGCTCCAAAATAATCCATCATAGCTATACCGCCTTTTAACCAGGCCATATTGTTCCTGTAAGTATTGGGCTGCCCGATTGGAACCAGATTCGATGATATCCTGGGCATCCATACGTTGGCCAAAAACTCGGTAGGACTCTCTATTAAAAGATCGTATTCGTCTTCTTTCATAAATGTCTCTTCTTCTGTAGGTGGCTCAAAATACTGGAAACCTGTATCCGGCGGTAATTCTATTCCTGGCATTTTATAATAAACATGGCCAAAATGATCGGTCAATCCGCTCCAGACATAAACCATGTTTATAACTGTGGCATCCCACTGGAAATCTTTAGCACATTTTCTGACAGCTTCGAATGCTTTTTCATACTGATGAGTTATTTCCTGCACTGTATATCCTGAATAGTTTGATGTGAATTCAGCAGCAAACGGCCTTATGGGCACCCTGTCAGGCTTCCCGTTCTTAAGCGCCGTAACGTACCTTTTAAATCTTTCTTCGTAAAGCTTTTCCATATTATCTGGCATCTTTCCTCCTTAATAAAATAATATTTTATTTAAACTTTTTTTGGCTGGCGTGCATACATAATCAGCAGTAACAGCAGTACTACGCCATACACGATCTGCCTTCCTGATTCACCAAATCTGAACGTAACAAGCAGACTGGTTAAAGTAGTTAAAATAATTGAACCTGCTACAGCACCTATATAGCTGCCCACTCCCCCTGCTAATGATATGCCTCCTATTACTATCGCAGCTACTGAAGGCAGCCCATAGTTTTGCCCTAAATTTAAATTGGGGTTCGTGACATAACCAAGCAGCAGCATTCCTGAAAAAGCTGAAAACATCCCGCTAAACCCGTATGCAAACATCCTAATTTTTTTAGTGTTAATGCCCAGTAGATTTGCAGCCCTGTCATTTGTACCTATACCATATAGAATTTGCCCTATGATAGTCTTTTTAAATACAAGTAAAACTATTATTATAATAAATATCCATATAACAACTACCCAGGGTACATTCATCTCAAAGTTTCCGATATTTAAACTAAAAGAACCCCCTCCCAATAATTCAAGCAAAGGCGATGCCTTGCCCGGAGGAAAACCGTTAGTAATAAAAAGTAATGCACCCTCTAATACGATTCCCCATGCTAGAGTCATTATAAGTGGAGCAATCCCCAGATATGAGACGCCTGCCCCATTTACCAGCCCAAGAATAAAACCTAAGACCAGTACTGCTACCAGGGTTATAAAAAAGTTGGAATCCTTACCCATTATGATGGCTGATGAGGCTATTACTCCCACGGTAAGCATGGGACCAACTGATAAATCAATTCCTTCCTTACCAGATATCACAACTATTGTCTGACCCAAACACAACATACCCAGGAAAAAGGATGTCTGTATTACAGTCATAATATGATGGAAAGAAGAAAATCCTGGAATAACAATTTGTCCTATGATAAATAGCACTACAGCTATAATATAGCTTATAGCAACTTTATCTTTTAAAAGTTTCTTAAAAAATGCCTTAGTCTTTTCCATTTTAGCCATGTTAACAAAAATCCTGTTAAAGCTTTCTATAAAATTTTATCCCTTGTTTCCCTTAATTTCGGGATCGTGGCCAGGCTAAGGGCAATTATAATTATCATGCCCCTTGCAAAGTTCTGGTATAAGGACGAAATATGCATGAAAAAAATTATATTTATCAGTAAACCAAGGATTAAAGCTCCAATAATAGCACCTGCTATACTGCCCTTGCCTCCTTTTAAAGAAATTCCCCCTATTACCACTGCAGCAATAGAGTTAAGTGTGTATGCATTACCTGCCCTGGGATCCCCTATCGCAGTTGAGAGAAGCAGGCAAAGTCCTCCCAGAGCTATAAAGAAGCTGGCCATTAAAAAAGCCATGACTTTTATTCTGGCAACATTAATACCCGATGAATAAGCACCGTCTTCATTTCCTCCAACAGCATAAATATACCTGTAGGCGGCTGTTCTCTTAATAATCAGCCATATGCCTATGCCTATTAAAAGTATAAATATTGGGACAGGAATAAATCCCAATACATCTCCCCTGTACCACTTGTAAAAATATTTAGGTACATATCCCCCCGGCAACGGCATAATGGTTAAAGAAAGCCCAAAAAAAATCGCACTGGTGGCAAATGTTGAAATTAAAGGAGGTATCCTGACAAAACCTATAATAGAACCATTAAATAGACATATAACCGCGGCACTTATTATTCCTACTAATACTACCAGTATTACATTAATAATAGAATCCGTCATCATTGAAGCCATAATACAGGTGAGAAGAGACATACCGGCACCAATCGAAAGATCAAGGCTTCCCGATAAAATTATAATCCCCTGCGCCATACTTGCCAGTATCAAAGGCGTAAAAGTCATAAAATTTGATTTTATGGTCGAATATGAAAAAAAATTAGGCTGTATGGAGACATTAATAATTATAAGCAGCACCAGGGCAACAAAACTTGGGAAAGAAGGATCCTTAGAATAACCTATCAATAATTTTTTAGCAGCAAGTGATTTTCTGGAGATGGAATTTTTCAAAATTTTACACCACCACCCTCAACGAAGATTTTATAAGTTTTTCATCACATATATCTTCACCGCATATTTCCTCAACAAACTTGCCCTCAAACATAATAATAATCCTGTCACAGATATTAATTAGCTCTTCATTGCTGCTGGCATAAAGTATTACACTTGTCCCGCCATTGGCTAAATCCTTCACCAGCATATATAAGTCATTTTTGGCCTGTATATCAACCCCCTTAGCAGGGTCATTTAATAAAAATATTCTGGAATCAAACTGCAGCCATCTGCCAAAAACTACTTTTTGCTGGTTGCCACCACTTAGATTTTCGATAAGCAGGCTTGTATCAGGAGGGGTTAAAGATACTTTTCCAACAACACCGTCTGTTTCTTCCCTCAAGGCAGTATTATTAAGTAAAAAAATTTCCTTCTGTGAATATTTAGGGTATATAATATTCTCATAAACAGTATGATTGGTAAAAAGTCCGTCTCTTGCCCTGTCACCAGGCACCAGAAAAATACCGTTCCTGATAGAATTATTAGGATGCTTGAATCTAACCTGCTTGCCGCCTAAAATAATTTTTCCGCCTGTAGGTCTTAAAGCACCGGAGATGATCATTAAAAGCTCTTCCTGGCCCTGGCCGGTAAGGCCTCCCAGACCTACTATTTCACCTTTTCTGACTTTTAAATTTATATTTTTTATTTTATCTTCAAATGAGATATCTTTTAACTCAAGAGTTATATCTGATTC
>JAGYMN010000090.1 GCA_018400395.1 Actinomycetota bacterium | reverse complement strand
CCCCGGATCTTTGAGCGTTTCTACCGGGTGGATAAGAGCCGGTCAAGGAATTCGGGGGGAACGGGACTCGGACTGGCCATCGTAAAGCATATACTGGAAGCACATAAACAAAGCATAAAGGTTAACTCCGTGCCGGGAGAAGGATCATCATTTATCTTCAGCCTGGACAAAGGATGATATATTATATTCACTTTTTTAAAGTTATCAGGATGCGAACCACAAGATTAATCTTCTGGGTAATCATCATATTCTTTAGCACCATAGAACTGAGAGCTCAAAATAATTCATTCCATATTGGTGCTGAATTGCGGCCCCGCTTTATTCTGGACAATGGTTATAAAAAACCTAAAACTCTAAATGAGAAACCAGTGCCCTATATTTCGCAACGAACAAAGCTGAACCTGGGATTTGAGAACAGCAGCTTTGAGATGTATGTATCATTTCTGGATATTAGGCTCTGGGGCGATGATAATAATTATTCCAGCAGCGGTGCATTCGGAAATACAGGAAGCACCTTTTTGCACCAGGCATGGGCGAGAATTAATCTTACAAAAAATCTGTCACTAAAAGCCGGGAGACAAATATTATCGTATGACGACCAGCGGATTTTGTCTGCACGTAACTGGAAGGACTCTCAGCTAAGCTATGATGCCTTGCTTGCTGAATATAATACAGGCAATCACAGAGTTCATTTAGGTCTGAGCTATAATGCCGATAATAAATCTGTATTGACCTTTCCGGCACAAAAATTCAAGACTATAGATTTTTTGCACTACCGGTTTAAGAGAGAGGGACTTACGCTTTCTGCCCTGGCCCTTGCCTCGGGAAATACCCTGAGCGACACTACCGAACAGCTCTTATACAGGGGAACATATGGAAGCAATGCGAGCTACAAGACAGATAATTATAATGTACAGCTGTCCGCTTATTATCAGCATAACCTGAACAATATTTCCGGGGATATTTCGGCTTTTTATATATCGGCTTATGCTGAACACAGTCTGGCTGAAAAAATTAATTTCGGACTGGGCTATGATTATCATTCCGGTAATGATGAAATCTCAACATCCGCAAGCGATAACTGGTTTGATATTCTTTACGGAGGCAGACATGGCTGGTATGGTTATATGGATTATTTTATCACAGCACCTGACCAGGGATTACAGGATTATATGGCGAAATTATCTTACAGTCACACAAAGAATTTGAGCATACATTTTGACTTGCATTATTATTCACTTGCAGTCGATAAACGTGATTATAACAACCCGTCGGTAAAATTAAACCGCCAGCTCGGACAGGAACTTGATATAAAAATTAAATGGATTCTAAGTGAACCTGCTACCCTGGAATGCGGGTATTCCTTTTATAAACCTACCAATACACTGAAACAGATAAAGAACCTGCATGAGCAGGATATTAAAACACCCCAGTTTTTTTATTTTATGATTACCCTTAAACCATTCGCAAATATTATTACCAGCCAGTAATAATATTTAAGCCCGGCAATAATCTACTACGTGCCTGCGCTTATGCCCGGGGGATATCAGCGGCGGCTTTGATCGGATTTAAGAAACAAAATATATGTATTCCCGTAAAACCAGTATTAATGGAATCCACAATAAATTATTAACTTTATTAATTCAAGCCTAACCTTAATAATTAAAGAATTGAATTTTTATGAGACATTTAATCTTTTTCCTTTCTATTAGTTTAATGTTGATGGGATGTTCCAAAGAGAAACCCGAAACACCAACGGGACTCGCCCAGACCGACTGTGATCTTTACAGCATAACTTTTGAGTGGGATGCATCTGAGGATGCAGAAAATTATTCTCTTTACCGCTCTGCTGACGGAATAGCAGATTTTGAGAGCATCTATGATGGCCCGAAGACAAGCGCCACCGACACTGATCTCAGCTATGCCACTACTTATTACTACAAAGTAAGCGCAAAAAACAAGGTGGGAGAAAGCACTCCTTCACTAACAGTCACCGGATCCACTGCAATCCCGGATGGTTTTGAGGTCACAGGGTCACCCTATGGAAATATAGATGAGACATTTAACTATGTGGAAGAATATAACGGTAAACCCAGTTATCATACTGACTATGGGATTTTGCGGATAATAACTATGTCTTCCGGTGAATGGGAGGACCACTGGGTTATCTATGACAATATAGATTCTAATGTTCTGTATTATCATCCTGATATTACGGATTACCCTTCTCCCACAGGCTGGTTGAAAAGATATGATGATAGCGAGACGGATATTGTATTAACTCCGAAATAGTATATAAAATTTAATATAGCCGCAGATACCAGATCATTCCCAGCCTTAACAGTAGCCTGGGCGACCGGTAGAGGCAATCTGGCTAAAAGTTAACTATCTCTGGTAACCTGGACCGCCAACTTTTCATGCCGGCCGTTAAGCCTGATTCTCAAAAATCGATTTAAACTTCGGTGTTTAATTGACATGTACGTATCTATTTTGTATATTTGTACGTAAATAGATCACGATATGGATACTAAATTGACATTGAAGCTGGATAAGCATACTATTGAGAATGCAAAAAAGTATGCAAAAGAAAAGAAGATCAGTCTTTCGAAAATGATTGAATCTTATCTTAAATCAATCACAAAAGAAGATGAAGAAAAGGTTGAAATAACACCTTTTGTGGAAAGCTTATCAGGACTGATACATCTTTCTGATGACGACTATAAGAAAGACTACTCTGACTATTTAAACGAAAAGTATAAATGAAAAAGCTACTTGTCGACACTAATATCATAATCGACTTATTAGCCAAAAGAGAAGAGTTTTATAAGCCAGCAGCACAGCTTTTTTCACTTGCCGACCAGAAAAAGGTTGAATTATACCTATGCTCCCTCTCTTTTGCTACTGCACACTATATTTTAAGTCGCCAGATAGCTGAAAGCAAAGTCAGAGAAATATTGCGCAAGCTGAAAGTACTGGTAAACGTGATAAGCCTGGATTCAAAAGTCCTGGATCTGGCATTAAATTCTGATTTTAAAGACTTTGAAGATGCTATTCAATATTATGCTGCAATTGAATCCCGTATTGATATTATCATTACCAGAAATTTAAAAGATTTCAGAAAATCAGATATCCCCGCTATGACAGGACAGGAATTTTTACAAATAAAATAACAGCTCATAAGACTGTTCCAAAAACAACAAGCTCAGGCTGACTGGCTATACCGTGTGTTTCTTGCTGATATTTTTTTCATTTCTTTAATTCATAATTTGTACTTCTTCCTCCTGCAGATTCCTTTTGCAGAATACCCTTGTCTATCAAATCATTGATATCCCGAATCGCTGTGTCCTTTGAACATTTTGCAATCTTTGCCCACTTAGATGAAGTCAGCTTTCCATCAAATCCATCTAATAGCTTATTCAACAGTTTCTTTTGTCTTTCATTTATGAGTGTCTTAGAATTTCTAGTCCAGAAGCCTGCTTTAAATAAAATTCTGACTAAATGTGAATCTGTCGATTTTAAAGAACTTATCAAACAGTTTAAAAACCAATTAATCCATTCGCTTATGTCAAGATTTCCTGTTTGTGTCTTTTCCAGTATTTCATAATATTCCTTTCTTTCTATTCGTATTTGAGCAGACATACTGTAAAATCGCTGATTGCTTTTATCAGATTGGGCCAATAACATGTCAGTCAAAGCCCTTGCTATCCTCCCATTCCCGTCTTCAAAAGGATGTATGGTAACAAACCATAAATGAGCTATAGCAGCTTTTAACACTAAATCCGTTTCTGAACTATTATTAAACCAATCCAAAAATAAATTCATCTCATTTTCTACCAATGCGGAATCCGGTGCCTGAAAATGTACCCTTTCCTTTCCCAAAGCTCCGGATACAACTTGCATCGGTCCTGTTGTATCTTTTCTCCAATCTGCAACGGTAATTTTGTACATTCCACTTCTGCCAGTTGGAAATAAGGCAGCATGCCAATCAAAAAGCCTGTCTGCTGTTAATGGCTTAAAGCAATTTTGTGTGGCATCAAGCATCATTTCAACCACACCGTCAACATTTCTGTCCGATTCAACCAAACCAGCTATTTCCATCCCCAATTTTCTTGCTATTGATGAACGAACCTGGTCAGGATTTAAAAATTCACCTTCAATTTCAGATGATTTTAATACATCAAGAGTTAAGGTATCAAGCAGGGCTTCATTCCTCAGGTCGAACCCTAAAGATTCCATTTTCCCGAGGAGTCTTCCCTGCAAATTTCTGGCCTCACTTAACAAATTAACTATTTCATCACTTTTCCATGTGAAATTCGGCCAATTATCTTTCTGATGTATAAAATTTTTCATTCGTTGCATATTGTGCAGCGAATATACACCTTATTCGTTGCATTAAAAAATTTATCGTTGCATTTTATGCGTTAAATATATGCTTTATTCCTTGCAGGATGCTCCTCTATGCTTGCAGACAACGCACATATTGGTTGCAGGATGCTTCTCTATGCTTGCAGGCAAGGCATATATTGTAAACCGATATCATCAGCGTCGGCGCCGCAGCCTCTTTTTGTCCAGCGGCATATCAGCAGCTTTCCATTCCCTGATGCCTCCCCTCAGTATATAAAGCCTTGTGAAACCCTGCTCGCCGAGGTACTGCGTTACGGTTCGACTCCTGCTCTCGCCGTCGCAATAGATATACAGAGGTGTCTCCGTATCCATGCTGTCAGCAAAAAGCTCCAGTTTATCCATCCCTTCAATACCCAGGGCACCGGGTATACGCTCGCGCCTGTACTCCTTTGCCTCACGGGCATCAATAATGATGGCATACACTTCGGCTTTATAGCGGTAATCAAAGGTGGTCGGT
>JAGYMN010000009.1 GCA_018400395.1 Actinomycetota bacterium | reverse complement strand
ATATCATTGCCGATAATGCTCCAGCAGCAGCCGAAACAGCAGTATTTACTGCTATGATGGATATAGAAGGACTGGAGGCAGATAGCGTACTGCCCGGGTTGAAACCAAACCACCCGAACCACAGTATAAATACTCCCAGCGCTGCCAGGGCTATATTATGTCCCGGTATTGCATTGGAAGATCCGTCCTGATTATATTTGCCCAGGCGGGGGCCCAGAAGCATGGTACCTGCAAGGGCGGAGAAACCTCCTACAGAATGAACCACTGTAGAACCTGCAAAATCTATCATACCCAGATCTGCCAGCCATCCCCCACCCCAGATCCAGTGGCCCGCAACAGGATAGACCACTGAAGTGAGTATTGCACAGTAAATAAGGTAGCTGTAAAATTTCATCCTCTCGGCCATTGCGCCAGATACAATAGTAGCTGCTGTTGCTGCAAATACTGCCTGGAAAAACCAGAAGGCAAAATCCTTTGTATTGGAAGGATCAATAAGTTTAAGTATAAAACTGTCCGTCCCTATAAAACCTCCCATACTTTTTCCAAATATAAAACCGTATCCTACGAAAAAGAAAAGCAGTAAACTTACAGATACGTTCATGAAGTTTTTCATCAGGATATTTACCGTATTTTTTGCTCTGGTAAAGCCAGCTTCCACCATTGCAAATCCTGCATGCATGGAAAACACAAGAAATGCAGAAATCATTATCCACAAAGTATCCATAGCTGCCGATAATTCCATCTCTACTCCTCGTATTATTTTTTAATAAGGGATTATCTTATTACATGGACTTTAAGGAGAAGTTAACGGGATGTTAAATATTTGTAAAATTTTAAAGGTTTTTGATGCCTGGATATATAAGTAAGCTTATTTGCTCTATTACAAATATAATATCGTTATCAAATAATCGATAGATCAGCAACCAGTCTGTACCTATATGACATTCCCCGGATTTATTATAATTACCCCTTAGATTATGATCCTTGTTCTTTGCGGGCAGTTTCCTGTCTTCTTCCAGCAGCTTCATTACATTTTTTAATTGCTGCATATCATAACAACGTTTTATACATACCTTGAAGTCTTTTCTAAACTGGCTGGCGTAATAGACGTTTCTACTCATGGGTCCATATTCTTAAAAAAATCATCTACGCTTTCAGCTTTTGAATGCACTGCACCTTTTCTTATATCTTCTGCTTCTTCCAGTGCAGCTAGGGTTTCTTTATCAGGTTCGGGTATCTTTACAGGAAATGGAAGGCCGCCTGTAAGTATTATCTGATTAAAAAAAAATCTATTAGGAAATGAAGTGATGACAGTACGAAACTTGCGTTTTAAATAATTTGTTCCTGTTTAATGTCATTATTTTTGGACTCCAGTGCCATTCATATATATTATCATTCAGCTATAATCCTTGACAAACTGGACAGGCAGCAATAGAATGTGAATCTAGAGTCATATGACTTAAAAGTCATATTGCGGGAAAGAAAGGGTTAAGTGCCAAAAGAGACGTTTTATAACCTGCCGGATAAAAAAAGGCAGCTGATAGTAGGATCTGCTATCAGTGAATTTGCTGCATTCGGATATGACAAAGCCAGCATTACCAGGATCGTAAACAAATGCGGCATAGCAAAGGGTAGCTTCTACCAGTATTTTGAAGATAAAAAAGACCTTTATTTTTATCTCGTCACAAAAGTTAGCGAGGAAAAGGTAAGGGCTCTGGAACCTGTCATGCAGAAGCGGGGGCAATATGATTTTTTCACACTTATAAGGGAGCTGTTTTTGGAAGGATTGAAATTTGCGGCAAGGAACCCCCAGATAACACTTATGGGAGACTGGCTGTTTAAGAACAAGGGCCATCCCATATATAACGAGATAGTTGGTGTGGGACTGCAGAGTGCCCAGAATATATATACTGAAATATTGGAGGAGGCAATCAAAAAGGGCCAGGTCAGGGATGATATCGATCCGGGTTTTATCAGCCATTCTATTTCTTCCCTGAGTGTAAGCGCAGTAGAATATTACTTTCAGGCCCGGGAAGAGAAGAAGGCCAGGGTACGTAAATTCGATGAAGGAATGATAGACACGATCGACCTTTTAATAGATTTTTTAAAAAATGGTATTGGGACTAAAGGGAAAGGAAGGCAGCAGTAATGATAAAGGTAAAAGGACTGTATCATTCTTATCTGAAAGATGGTAAGTATGCGGTCAAGGATGTGAATTTTGAAGTCGGCGAAGGAGAGATCTTCGGATTCCTGGGGCCATCCGGGGCAGGTAAATCGACGACCCAGGGGATCCTTACAGGGCTTTTGCAGCTTCAAAAAGGAGATGTTACTGTAGCCGGATATGACATAAAGAATATCTCGAGGAAGATGTTCAATAAGATAGGGGTGTCTTTCGAACAGTCCAATGTCTACAACAAAATGACGGCAAAAGAGAATCTGAGCTTTTATGCCAGATTATTTGACGTAGAGACCAGGGATCCGCTGGAACTTATAGAGCTTGTGGGACTGAAAGGTAAGGAGAATATAAAGACAGGTGAATTCTCCAAAGGCATGAAACACAGGCTGGTATTTGCAAGGTCTATGATAAACAATCCCACCATGTGGTTCCTTGATGAACCTACTACAGGGCTGGATCCTGCTATTGCAGCTGCTATCAAAGATATAATAAAAGACCGCAATAAAATGGGGGTGACAGTATTTCTTACCACCCATAACATGTATATTGCAGATGAGCTCTGCGACCGGGTGGGGTTTATTGTCGAAGGCGAGATCAAACTGATCGATTCACCAAAAAACCTTAAGCTCCAATACGGGGAAAAACTGGTAGAAGTGGAATATACCCAGAACGGCAGCGTGAAAAAAGACTGCTTTTCCACCATACTACAGAAGGACAAGGATGCCCTGAACAAGATAATCAACGAAAAGGAGATCCTTACCATGCATACCAAGGAAGCGACCCTTGAAGAGATTTTCATCAAAGTAACCGGAAGGGAGCTTGTCTGATATGAAAATGTGGAGCAGTTTCAAAAAAGAGCTTATCCTTGCAGCAAGAGGGTTTTACTTCTATGTGGAGCTGGGGTTTGCCGTTGTAATAATGCTGGTCATACTTTTTGCCATTCCGGAGAATTTCAGCAGTACTAATACCGAGTATTTTTATTTCAACCTGCCGGAGCAGGGTAGAGAAATCTCTAAAAACTCTCTCCTGGAAAATGATACCGACGGGAAAATAGAAGAGGTAGAGATCGAAACTGGAGGTAAAGTATATCCTGCCGGGCTGATTGTCAGTGATGAGCAGGAGATATATATTTTTGAGAGTGAAGAGGCAGTCCGGGAACTGGCAGATTCCGAGAGGAACCTGGGGGTAGTTGTGGAACTTGATGAAAATAATGAATTGTTCTACAGGTACTATCTGCAGGGATATGAGTCTACCCGTTTAAAAAACCTATTATCCGTACTGCTTAACGAAAGCACAGTAGTTCTTGAAGAGCGGATAAACAACCAGGAAGTGCGGACATTGACTACCGGTTTTGAGCCGATAACAGAAAGGAAAAACACAATACCTCCACTGGTTGCATTTAGCGGCAGCCTTATGGGTATGTTTGTCATGGCAGCCTATATATTCCTGGATAAAAAAGAAGGTGTTATAGAGGCTTATGCAGTAACCCCGTCATCTGTTTGGAGATATCTGCTGAGCAAGGTGTTTGTCCTGTTGCTCACCACTGTAGTATCAGGCCTGATCATAGTCATCCCTGTAATGGGATTTTCCATAAACTACGGACTTTTATTATTGCTGCTTCTCACAACAGGATTCTTTGCATCTACCCTGGGTCTTTTGATCGCCAGTTTCTATGATAATATGACCAAAGCTTTCGGAGTCATCTATTTATTGTTCTTTATCCTTATGGTGCCCGGGATAGCATATTTCATACCGGGTTGGGATCCATTCTGGGTGAAGATAATCCCAACTTATCCCATTCTCCAGGGTTTTAAGGAGATCATTTTACCGAAAGGGGATATTGTATACCCACTGCTTACCAGTGCCGGATTTCTGGCAGGGGGGTTAGTGATTTTTGCTTTGACAAATATCCGTTTCAAAAGAACGCTCAGTGTATAGAGGGGGATGATGATGTTAAAAAGAATCTGGTTTATATTTTTGAGGGATATAAGAATAAATTTGCGGGAACTGATGACAGTATATATGCTGGTCATCCCACTTATCCTTGCAGTCGGCATAAATTTTCTTTCACCAGGCATAAATGATACCAGTGTCAACCTGGTCCTTGTTAAAGATGAGAACCCTGAACAGGCTGCTTATTTTGATGATTTTGCCCATGTCCAGCTTATGGATAACCAGCAGGAGGTAGAATACAGGATAGCAGAAAGGGATGATGTTCTGGGCGTTCTTGCGGGAGATAATGGTTACTATATCCTGGCTCAGGGCAATGAACCTGAATCAGTGGTAGAATATGCCAGGCTGCTGAATGTATTATATGAATCTGAGGTCAAGCTTGAGGATGCCAGGTCTGAAATAATCGAGTTCGGAAGGACGGCTCCACCTCTGAAAAAAATGCTTGTGAATATACTCCTTCTTTTGATCACCATGCTGGCTGGTATGCTGATATCAATGAACATTCTTGAGGAAAAGGTAGACCAGACTGTAGCAGCCATAAATGTGACACCGACTACAAGGAAGGCATTTATCCTGGGCAAGGGGTTCACTGGCATGTTTGTGGCAATCATCTCGTCTATTGCAGTGATCCTTATAACCGGCTTTTATTCAATAAATATTGGGCAGGCTGTCCTGGTTATCCTCTCGGTGACAATAATAAGCCTTGTCATAGGTTTCCTCCAGGGGCTTAATAGTGATGATTTCATGGAGGCCGCAGGAAGTGTAAAGCTGCTGTTCTTGCCTATGGCCGGTTCCATTGCCGGATACGAATTTGTCAAGGGTAACTGGCAGATATTCTTCTACTGGTCACCTTTCTACTGGGCATACAGGGCTAATGACATGATTCTGTCAAAAAGTGGGTCATGGCCTCAATTAATACTATATGTCGGCATTATACTGGTGATATGCGGGGGAATATATGCACTGCTGGCACGCCGGATAGTAAGAGGACTGCAATAGAAGGATAAATATAAAGGTGTTTTTAAAATATTTTAGGAGGTATTAAATGGGCTTTATAATCGGCGGAATAGTGTGTGTATTATATGCAGCGGTTGTATATTTTATAGCCGTTAAACGGCCACCGGCAATAATGAGGATAATGAAGAAAAAACTTGGTGGCAAGATCAGCGATAATGGGGCGGCTATAGTAGCATATGTATTTGCCAGCATCGCTCTTGCAGGCGGGATAGTATTGTTTGTTCTTCCAGGGGTCCTCTAGGTGATTTGGGACAACCATCTTTTAGAATTAAACTCATACAAGACAATAAGAATATTAGATCCCGCAGATTTCCTGATTATTCTAAGAGATGAGGGCAGAAATTGATGTCCTAAACAATTCGTATTATTAATGATTACTTTTAGCTTTATTTACTGGTGCAAAAAAGGACCCAGTCTGGGGCGCCATCAAATTTGGTGATTTAAGAAGTGAGCACGAAATGAAACCAATGGACTTAGTTCTGCTAGTAACTAAGGAATTTCAATTATTCTTGTTTTCTTTCCTTTTAATAATATTCCAGAAATTACGTGGATTTACTATAGGGATGGAATTAAAATCCTTTAGGACAAGAAGATCTTCATCTCCAGTGATTATGTAGTCAGCCTGGGTATGTTTGGCCAGTGCCAATATGTTATCATCATCCGGATCCCTGCACACTTTTCTATCAAGTTCTTTATAATCTTTAACCATGCAGTGTTCATGGAGATAGGCTAAAACATCATTTATTTTATTTTCCGGGAGTTTTATCTTCTTTGAAAAGGCTTTATTTATCTCAGAAAGGATATGCTCACTGATTATGATGACGGTACTGTCAAGGCACAGCTCAAACAGAGAAGTGCATAGTCCCCGGGAAGAAAAGGCTGCAATGTATATGTTTGAGTCCAGTACTACTTTCATGAGACAAGCCTGAATACATCCTCATCGGTAAGAATCCCCTGTGATTCTGCAAAGGGAAGTACAGACTCTCTTAATTTTCTAAAACGGTACAAGGCAATATATTTTTTCAGTGAATCCCTTATAAGTTCACTTACCGGTCTTGACTCGCTTTTGCTCATCTCATTTAGTTCTTTTTTTAAGTCTTCTGGTAGTCTTATGGAAATAATATTACTCATAACATTCACCTCGTAATACATGGTATTACGTCAATACTTATCTGTCAATTGATTTAATCTTCTTTTATTAATAATTATTGGGAACGAAATGGTGCTTTTGGTCCTTTTTATAACACAGCCTGACTCTTTCATAGGCAATATTTGATTGATAACTATTATTTTTGATCTTGGTAGAATAGTTATAAATGATTATATAAAATATTCAGTAAGAGGTTTTACTTTTTAAGACTTTGCCTGATTTATTTTCTACTTATTTTCTTTCCTGCTCTTCCCTAACAACCAGATAAATAATCCCAAACATACCAGGAAAAATCCTATCCCAATCGGACCGCTCCAGAAAAATATAAGCCACCAGTCCATTTTTTCCTCCTTTCACTTTATTTTAGTTTTTAAAATTGTCTATATCAATCTGACCGCCAACAAAATTTTGAATATAGAATAAGACTGGTTATGAAAATTATAATAGATATAGCTATAGTGAAAGATAATTGAAAAGCACTCATAGGATTATAGCCTACAAATTCAGGAACCGACAGCATATATGATATTATTGCATTAGAAGAAGAAAAGGGATAATACCTTGAAAATACCTGTAGTATTTCAGGCAAGAAGCTATACGGGAATGTTACTCCTGTAATAGACATGGATACAACAGCTATACCGACACCGGTAATTATTGCACCATTTATATTTTTTATAAAAGTCCCTATGATTATTCCCGAACCAGCAGCACTGATTGCAGCAGGGTCAAGACCGGTGGTTGGTTCATCAAGTATCAGTACTTTAATGCCGCCAAATAAAATTGTTGCAAGCTCAAGCCTTTTTTTCATTCCTCCAGAGTGTTTTGAGACTGGCTTATCTGCGTCTTTTTCAAGCAGATCATATGTTATTTTTTTGCCCTGTCACCTTTATATCCCATAAGTCCTGTGAAGTAAGCCAGATTTTCTCTGCCGGTAAGGTAGGCTGATGTGAAATTACCCTGCGGCATGTACCCGATAAAATGGCGGGAATTCTCCGGAGGTTTGCCATATATTTTGACCTGTCCACTTGATTGTTGCCTTATGGATGCAATTATAGCTGCAAGAGTAGTCTTTCCTGAGCCGTTTGGGCCCATCATGCAGTAAAATTCACCTTCATTTATGGTAAGATTAATATTTTTTAAGACCTCTTTATTTCCATATTTTTTTATGAGGTTTTCAGTCGATATAACTGGCAATATTATCACCGTAAAATAGGTTAATGTTATTAGTAGACTTTATATTCTACGCTCTCTCAATAAATATCGATACAGCAGCAATTGAGAAACTTTTTATACACAAACTATTAAATTTTTTTCTTTCCAAAAGCCGTCATATCTATTATTAAAGGAAACAAAAATGATATTTTTATTTATCCTTAATTTGTTATAATCAAACATATATGAAACAATATTATAAGGAAGGTCAGTGATTCTCAGAAATCCGATTTTAAAGGGTGTTGTGATTTCTAAATAATTTATAAATATACCCGGAAAATTATACCGGGTATGTTTTGTATCAGATAGAGGAGGATTGGGAAGGAAAATTCCAAAGGATTCTGGGTAAAAGGAGCCGATATTAGCATGGCTTACTATAAAAATTGCAAAAGTGGAGTAGGAGGAATTACACCATGAAGTTATTATACGAGTTTATTCCAAGACTGGACTTTATCGACCTTGCCGATAAGATCAAGGATTTAGTTGACGGATGGAATATTACGGATAGCGCCGGGGGTGCGCCTGCGCCCGGCGGTTCTGCTATAGCCTGTGTGCTCAAACAGATATATCCGGATAAGATAGCAATACCGATGCTTATTACCAATTATAAGGGGCCAGTAGAAATAGGCGCAGCAGCACTTGCTGCCGAATCTATGGGTGTTGATGGTATGATCCCTGATCCGGGCGACCCTCCGAAATACGGGAATCTGATAAGGACGCGGCAGGATGGCAGCTTTGAAGTAATATCAGACCCGGACGAAATCCTGAAATATCGGCGATCCACCGGTCCTGCTGAAGAAGTCAGGGACTTTCTCCGAAGCACTATAAAGATAAGCAATGTAAAGCTAGGCTGCCTGTTAACAGCGCGTGTACCTGCAGAGAGCGCTATGGCCCGCATACAAGATGACTGGGATTTTTGCTTTTTCCTGAGACTTGAAGAGGAAACTTTACCGAAGTTAAAACAGGTAGCTGCAGAATGCAAGCGTCTGGGAAAACCCATCTATCCCTATTTTGTAGTAGGGACAGCAAAGAACAAGAAGACTCTGGGGAGAATCGGATGGCCCGCCAGTGCAACCATGGAGAATGCTGAAAAATTTGTCGCCGGCCTTGAAGGTGTTGTTGACGGCATAATCCCGACCTGCCTGGGAGATGCTGCGGGAGACATGGAACTCCTGGAGAAAATTCAGAAATACAGGACGTAAGAGGGAGTACCCAGGGCTTAATTATTGTCTTTCATGTTTACCGATTACCAGCGTTTTGTGAAATCTGTTTCTGATAGTGTTATTTTTGCAAGCATAAGCTCTGGCAAGTGATAAATTATGATAAAATATCATTATAATTTTAATTTCATTCAATATTTATGTTTAATTGAAAGAGACCTTAAGGAATAGAGTATCCAAAGTTATCACTGTAAGCATCTATTCTTAAAATTAGTGATCCAAAAATATTCAAAATTATATATTTTTAATTATGTCTCCAAGATATGGTAGCAAAAAATAAAGTCCGCCCGGACTGCAGACTCCTGACGATTGAGGATTCTTTAAAAGAGCTCGGTACCTCAAGAGAAGGCCTGAGCGTTAAGGAAGCAGAGAAGAGACTGGAAAAATACGGAAAGAATGAACTGCCCGGCAAAAAGAAAGTAAATATCTGGAAAATTATATTGAGCCAGCTGAAAAGTCCCCTGATTTATATTCTAATAGCAGCAGGAATAGTGTCCATAGTTATAGGTGAGATTAAAGATGCTGCATTTATCTTCTTAATTATTGCCCTTAATACCGGATTGGGAACTTATCAGGAATGGAGAGCAGAAAAAAGCGCTGAATCATTGCAGGATTATCTGCAAATACATTCAATAGTTATAAGAGAGGGACAGGAAAAATATATATATGCCGAAGATCTTGTCCCCGGAGATATTGTTATTTTAAGATCAGGAATTAAAGTTCCTGCCGATATCCGGCTGATACACGCAAAGAATCTTTCCATAGACGAATCACTTCTTACAGGAGAGTCAACTGCTGTAAATAAATCAAGCATGAAGGAATATGAAGAAAAACCGGCAGGCGAGTGCGGGAACATTGCTTTTGCCGGCACAAAAGTCAATACGGGGCGGGCAACAGGGATTGTTATAAAGACCGGGCTCGATACGGAAATTGGAAAAATTGCAGAAAAAGTCCTGTTGGAAACAGATACCAAACCTCCTTTACTGGTCAGGATGGATAAGTTTGCAAAACAGATAGGCCTGTTTGTGATAGGAGGGGCCGTAATACTGGCAGTTATTGCCATATCCCAGGGATATGAATATCTGGAAGTTTTCCTGCTTGCAGTTGCCCTTGCAGTATCAGCCATCCCTGAAGGTCTTCCCGTAGCGGTAACTGTTGCGCTTTCCATAAGTTCAAACCGTATGGCAATGCGCAACGTTATAATCAGAAAACTTGCCGCGGTTGAAAGCCTTGGAAGCTGTACCCTTATTGCCAGCGATAAGACCGGGACCCTTACTGTAAATAAACAGACTGCAAGGATAATAATCACTGAATTGGACAAAAGATATGAAGCAACAGGACAGGGATATAATGGTAAAGGGGAGATCCTGAATGAGGATGGGGAAAAGATTTCAGGAAAAGAAAAAGAGAACCTCCAGAGAATAGCCAGTATAACTGCCATTGACAACGAGGCAAGCCTCAAGGAAGGAAAAGATACCTGGGAATACAGCGGAAATCCGGTTGACATAGCGTTTCTTGCACTTGCTTATAAACTCGGGCTTACTCCTGAAAAAATAAGGGCGGATGTGGATATACTCGGAGAAATACCCTTTGAGTCGGAAAATAAATTCTCTGCAAAAATTTACAGGGAAAACCACTCTTACCACGTTGCTTCCAAAGGCGCTCCGGAAGTTATAATTCCCATGTGCGGCAAAATGAGTAAGTCAGGCAAACTTACAAAAATAAATGAAAAAGAGCTAAAGAAGAAAACCAATGAACTTGCTGCTGAAGGTTACAGAGTAATTGCATTTGCGCAAGGTAAAATAAAGAAGATGGAGGATTATGAAAACCTGGGCAAAGACGATCTCCCTGAACTAAATTTCCTTGGACTTGCCGGTTTTATTGACCCTCTCAGGGCTGATGTTGCCGATGCAATTAATAAATGTAAAAAAGCAGGGGTAAAAGTAATCATGGTAACCGGAGATAATCCGGAAACTGCACTTACAATTGCAAAAGAACTGGACATTGCTTCGGAAAAAGAGGAAGTTATAACTGGACCCGAACTTGAGGGATATTCCGGGGAAAATAAAGAAAATAAAAAAGAGGAAGAAGAGTTTGAAAATAAAATAAGGCTTAAAAAAGTTTTTGCCAGGATTGCGCCGGTACAGAAACTCAGGATAGTTGAAGCATTTCAGAAATTTGGTAATTTTGTTGCAGTGACAGGCGATGGTGTGAATGACACACCAGCCCTTAAAAAGGCGGATATAGGTGTTGCCATGGGGAGCGGCACCGATGTAACGAAAGATACCGCTTCCATCATAGTAACCGATGACAGTTTCTCTTCAATTGTAGCAGGTATAGAAGAAGGCAGGTTTGCATATGACAATATCCGAAAGGTCACATATCTTTTGATCTCTACCGGAGTTACAGAAGTGATTTTATTTATAGTGGCCCTGCTTGCGGGACTTCCGCTTGCCATGGTTGCCGTACAGCTCCTGTGGTTGAACCTCGTGACAAATGGGATACAGGATGTCGCCCTTGCATTCGAAAAAGGAGAACCGGGAGCCATGAAAAAACCTCCGCGCAGCCCGTCGGAAGGCATATTCAATAAATTAATGATACAGCAGGTGGCTGTTTCAGGATTATTTATGGGGGCGGTAACAATAGGGGTCTGGTATTATCTGGTAAATAGCGGAAGAGAAATAGGTCAGGCAAGAAATCTGCTGCTCCTGCTTATGGTTCTTTTTCAAAATTTCCATCTTTTTAACTGCAGGTCCGAGAGGACATCCGCCTTTAAAATCCCATTAAGCAGGAATTATCTTCTTGCTGCAGGGGTGGTTGCGGCACAGGGCCTGCATATAGGTTCGATGTATATTCCCTTTATGCAGAACCTTCTGGGAATATCGCCAGTGTCAATACAGGAATGGGGAATCCTCGCGGGCATTGCATTCAGCATTATTATTGTCTTGGAAATATTCAAGCTGATAAAAAGGCAGATATATAATAAGGCTAATACAGCCGGCAAATAAGACATTAAGATAAAAATATGTGTGATTGAATTAAGCGGATGGCATATACGAAACACCTTATAGCCGGAAATGATTATCTAAAAGGGAGAAAATGTCGATCATATAATCATTTGAATTATAATAAGACTAAAGTTCAATAAAATGTTTATTTAGAATGCGGCAATTTCTACTTTTTTAATAATATTCCAAAAAGTCCCCTGACGAGTTCACGTCCGACTTGTCTACCAACAGAACTTGCAGCAGATTTAGCCATTTTAGTAATAGCAGAATCAGTTTTCCTCTTTTTTGACACTTTTTTACCATAATCATACTGCCCGTTCCGTGAGCGGTCTTTTTTAGAAGCTTCTTCGATTTGAGCTAATTTCTTTTGTAATATTTCATACGCGGATTCTCTATCAAAAGTAGTCTGGTATTTATGGAAATAAATTGAATTATTAATTATTTCCTGCCTTCTCTCATTCGATATGGTTCCAAACTGACTTTTTGGTGGCAGTACAAAAGCCTGTTCAACTATCGATGGGCGTCCCTGTTCATCTAAAAATGATACCAGTGCTTCTCCAACTTTTAGTTCAGTAATGACCTTGGCGACATCCAGCTCAGGATTTGGCCTAAAAGTATCAGCTGCCGCTTTTACAACTGCCTGCTCTCTGGGGGTGAATGCACGTAATGCATGCTGGACCCTGTTGCTGAGCTGGCCTAAAACTTTATCAGGTAAATCAGCAGGATTATGGGTTACGAAAAATACACCTACTCCTTTTGACCGTATGAGTCTTACGACTTGCTCGATCTTGTCCAATAATACATCAGGTGCCTCATCGAATAGCAGGTGTGCTTCATCAAAGAAGAAAACGATCTTTGGCTTTAAAACATCGCCTACTTCGGGTAATTCTTCAAATAATTCTGACAGCAGCCAGAGTAAAAATGTTGAGTACAAAGCTGGTGAGTGAAATAATTTATCAGATGCAAGTACATTTATATGACCTCTCCCATCTTTATCTATTTTTAAAAAATCTGAGATATCCAGAGCTGGTTCAGCAAAAAAATTTTCTCCGCCCTGTTCTTCCAGAGAAAGCAGACCTCTCTGGATTGCTCCAATGGATTGTACTGAGACATTGCCGTATTCAAGGGTGTAATCTTTTGCATTATCACCGATATATTTAAGCATGTGCCTTAAATCCTTGAGGTCTATAAGAAGCATCCCTGAATCATCTGCAACTTTAAAAACAATATTCAGTACCCCGCTCTGTACTTCATTTAATCCCAGAAGCCTTGAAATCAGAAGGGGCCCCATTTCTGAGATAGTTGTCCTTACAGGATGTCCCTGGATTCCAAACACATCCCATAAAGTTGTGGGAAAACCCTGATATTCAAAATCTTTTAAACCGAGCATTTTGATTCTTTCATCAATCTTTGGTTTGTCACCGCCCGGGTTGCATATACTTGCAACATCACCTTTAATATCAGCTAAAAAAACAGGAACCCCTATTGAGCTAAATGCTTCTGCCAATACTTTTAGAGAAACAGTTTTACCTGTTCCTGTGGCTCCTGTGATCAGACCATGGCGGTTAGACATTTTAGGCAGCAAAAAAATCTCATCCCTGCCTCTGGCGAAAAGCATCCGGTAATTATCTTGCATTGGAAAGTCTCCTTAATAAATTGTGTGAATCTCCATCATGTTTATTATAGAAGTACAGTTGATTTTCTTCAATAAAAAAGAAGGATTAAAATAACCCGGTCGTTAGTTATTTTATTTCTGCTATAATTTAATTACGATTTAAATAATATACAATTACTCTAATTTTTTACAAAATTTTGGAGAATCAATGAAAAACATTGCTGTAGTAACAGATACTACTTCAGATATTCCTGAAGAATTATCTTCCAGGCATCAAATAGAAGTAATACCATTATATATTGGATATGAAGGTAATCTATATCTTGAAGGAAAAGAAATAAACAACGAGCAGGTGTTTGAAAAACTTAAATCAGGCATAAAAGTGAAGACTTCCGGACCCTCTATAGGTGATTTTGAAAAAATTTATAAAAAACTTATAGAAATTGATAAAAAAACATTAATTTATTCCATCCATATCAGCTCAAAGCTTTCATCAACCTATAATACTGCCTGCCAGGCTGCGAAACTTTTTCCTCAGAGTAAAATAAAGGTCATTGACTCCAATACCGCTGCAATAAGTCTTGGATTTATTGCCCTGGAGGCTGCAAGAGCTGTCCGGAGAAACCAGAGTCAGGAAAAAATAGATTTCATGATAGATTTTATGACAAGACATAATAAATTACTCGCTACTTTTGAAAATTTCCAGTATTTGTTCATGGGAGGGAGGGCTCCTGTTCTAAAAAAATTCTTATCAAAATCAATCATCCTCAAGCCAATTGTGGTTTTGGACAATGGAATTGTGAAGCTTAAAAAATTTGCGAGAAGCAAGAAAAATTCAATTATCGAACTCTATAAGCAGATAAAGAAATATTCATTGCCACACTGTAAGAAAAAAATCGGTATTTTTTATGGTTCAGAAATAGGGCCGGCTTTAGAGCTTGAAGAAATGGTTAAAAATGATACTGATATAAAAATTGATGAGCTGATTTTGACTGAAATAACAACCATTATTAGCGGGCATACCGGTCCCGGGATATGGGGCATAACATCATTACTTGTACCAGATGAGTTATAGGAATTATTCTTTTATCTTTAATCTATCTTAAAAAAACTATCTTTTATATCTACTAAATGGAAATTGTAGTTTAACTTAGAAACAAAAAAATAACCGTAATTAAATTCAAAAATGTTGATGCAGCATGGATCCTGATTGATTTTCCATATGCCGGATTCGCCGATATCAAGCATTTTTGAGATAAGCAGTTTGTTAATGATCCTGTGTGTTACAATCGCCAGAAAAGAACCGGCATTGTCTGCTACAATTCCTTTTAAAGTTTCCCAGGACCTTTTCTGGGCGTCATACAGCATCTCTCCTTTTGGAATTGATGCTTTATAGGGTTCCCTCATCCACATGTTGAAGATTTCTGGATACTCTGATTTTACTTCATCGTATCCCCTGCCTTCCCAATCACCAAAATTGAGATCCATAAATCCATCTTCCCTTATAACCCCTACATTGTTTTTCTGATATTTTTTGATGATCTCCGCCGTTTTGAATGCTCTGCTTAAAGGACTTGAAAATATCACATCAAAATTTATGACTTTAAGAAATTTTCCAGTTTCTTCTGCCTGTTTGATACCGGCACTGTCCAGAGGAACATCAAAATGTCCCCTGAAAAGCTTTTTTTTATTAAATTCTGTATTTCCATGCCTTATTAAAAATATTACTTTTTTATTATTCTTCATACCCTCTCCCTGGATCTGTAATGATCATCTAAATTAAAAAGATCATAGCAAATTTGTCAGGTTTACTATTAATATCAATTTTAAAGGGAAAATTGATATCATAAAAATATTTCTTCCCTTATTTATAAATGGCTGGAAACCTGCATGGCAATAGTATAAAAAATACATAGCCTGGCCGCTCCCGTCATCCTTTAATAAGTCTATCATTCTTAAACCAATTTACAAATCTGAAGTTATTTTATTTCAATAATTATTATGTAAATATTTACAATGTTATAAAGGTGAAATGGGCTTTTTAAGCCAGCAGACTCACCCTGATTTTTTAGAAATTTTCTATATGGAGCAAAAAATAAGATCTGCCCGGCTAACTGAATTTTTTAGATTAGGATATGTAACTTGATAAAAGGGCAGCATTAAATGTAAAATTAATTAAAGTGTTATATTATTTGGAAGTCACGATGACTATAGATTAATAACTTTATATAAGAGGATGATATAAATGAAAAAAAACAGGATTAATTTAACAGCAATTGTATTTTTACTTGTTTTGCTAACCTGTGTAGCAGTAATTTTTACTGGATGCTTATTAAAGCCGCTCTTTGACCTGAATATTGGAGCAGACGATAAAGAGGAGGTAAAAGAAGAAGAGGCGGCTGCTGTTGAAGACCGGGCTGAAGAAGAAGATTATAAGCTGGAAGATAAAAAAGAAAGTCCGGCGCTGACTCTCGATGGTTTCAATGATGCAATAACCAGGCTGGTTGAAGATATAACTCCTTCAGTAGTAAATATACAGGTGACTGTAAGACAAGAAGATATTTTTGGCAATATAAGGGAAGGTGAAGGAATAGGATCAGGAATAATATATTCAAGTGACGGCTATATTATTACTAACAGCCATGTAGCATCTAAGGCAGAAGAGCTCCTTGTTACTTTATATGACGGGACAGAATACGAAGCCGAACTTATAGGAGAAAATGAGGACACAGATATTGCTGTTATAAAAATCATGGCCGATAATCTAAAAGAGGCATCCTTTACCTCTATAGAAAATGTCAGGGTAGGAGAGATAGCAATTGCTGTAGGCAGTCCTTTTGGCCTAACTCAGACGGTTACTACCGGTGTTGTCAGTGCCAAGGGAAGGGATATTTCCGCTTACGCTGATACAATACCCATGGTGGATCTTGTCCAGACTGATGCTGCCATAAACCAGGGCAACAGTGGTGGGCCTTTACTTAATTCTTCAGGGCAGGTCATAGGTATAAATACTATAATACTTTCGCCTTCAGGGGCGAATATTGGTATAGGATTTGCTATTCCTTCTGATACCGCGGTAAATATTGCCCGGCAGATAATAGAATATGGAGAAGCAAAGATTCCTTTTATCGGCATAGAGATGGGGGAAAATACAACAGATATTGTCGGCGTCTATGTTGCAGGTGTAATGCAGGGCTATCCTGCAGACAGGGCAGGTATTAAAAAAGGAGATATAATTACAGAATTTAACGGGGAAGAAATAATGGACCCGTACAAACTCTTAGCTCAGTTGCTTAGGCATAATGCAGGTGATATTGTCAGCCTGAAAATATACCGTGATGGTGATTATCTGGTAAAGGATGTAGAATTAATTGAAAAGCCTTCCAGCTGATTCAGGTTTGATTAATAAAGTATAAAAAATTGGTAGTCTTTAAATGATCCCGGATAATATTTAATGATACTATTAGGTAGTAGGATGAATGAACATTGGGGTCACCACAGTTTATAAAACCTTTAAAAGAATTTAAGCAATCTTATAAAAAATCCCTGTATCAGTTATATTAAATAAAGCATCATTTTATGGAAAAGTAACAAATTATAACAAGAAGGCAGCTGGTTTTTGGATGGATGGCAGTGGCCATAGTGACTGTTATTGCATCCCTCTGGGATCCACATTCCATGGTTATTTATTACTGGACAAAAACCATGGCAGATGAGGAAAGGGCATATATTATAAGCTATAATGGTGGAGTGTACCCGAGAAATATTGAAAACAGGTACGGCTACCTGGCATTTAGGGCAGTAAAGGAATGTCCTGATTAAGCATTTGTATAAGTATGTTTAAAAACTGTTGTTAGCAGTATTATTCTATTCTTCTTTTTTCCTGAAGAGATTAATCAGTTTCTGCCAGAAATTTGATTCAACCTTTTCTTCTATTACCGGTTCCGTCTCTGCTTCTTCTACTTTTATTCCTTTTGTTTGAAGGACAAACTGGACACTGCTGTAAATATTCTTCTGATTATTCATAAAGGAACGGTAATTTTCTGCCAGCTGTTTGGTCCTATCGGTAAGAGCAATACCGAATTTTACATCATCGTAATTTTTTATTACCTCTTCTTTGATTTCTGTAATTCCCTCATTTTTTAATTCTGCCAGGCCTTCCCTGAAATCAGTCAGCCCTTCATATAATTTACTTATATCTTTCGGCATATTTTTAGTGCCATCGTATAATTTTTGGGTCCCGTTATAAAGTTCACTGATGCCGTCTGCATACTCTCTCCACCCGCTGTAGAGTTTCTTCTGGCCTTCATATAGCTGGCTGATTCCATCCGGCAGTTTATCAATTTCTGAAGTCATTTCGCTTACTCCCTGGCTGAAAGCAAGGAAATTGTCTGCCAGGGCATCAAGGCCGTTCTTCATATCGCTAATTCCGGAATTTAGCCCTGTCATTCCGTTAACAAGTCCGGGGTTCGAGGAAGTTCCGCTTATTATTGCATTTTCCCCTAGAACACCCTCTAAGACAGCAAGAAGTTCTTTATAAAGTGTTGGGTCTGAAGTCTTCAGTGCCTGGAAATCAGGATCCGAGAGTAAAGCCTGTGCTGCCTGGCAGAGGCCGTTGTTTGTTGACTGAAGAAGCTGCAAACCTCCTAAAATACCTGCTGACGCATTTTCAAGCTCGCCCATGCCTGCTGCTGATTGCTGGAGCCCGCCAGAAAGCCCTGAAGCTCCGCTATTTATTTGACTAATGGCGCTGCTGATCTGTCCGGACTGGCTGTTTAGTTCACCGAGGCCATTCTTAATGCCATTCATTCCTTTGGTGATACCGCTGCTTTCACTGTTAAGTGTATATGCACCGTGATTTATCTTTGAAATTGCGTCAGTAAGCTCCTGGCTGTTCTCTTTAAATTCGCCGACTCCGTCAATAACCTCGTCCATCCCCTCAAGTAAATCAACTGAACCATCTCCCATCTCCTCCAGGCCATCGGCCAGTTCTTTCAGGCCCTCTTCTGACTCTTCGAGGTCTGTTAGAGCAGGGATTTCCCGGGGAAGAATTATAATATTTATCGGGTTTATCTCTATATTTTCCCCGTACATTTCAAGTTCAAACTCTTCGTCGGGGTAGGGAATCGAAGAAAAGCTTATGTTTGCAGTTTTCCCGGTTATAACTAAACTTGCCTTGTCACTTCTAAAGTCTGAAAATTTTTCCAGGTCAAGCTCCAGTGATATCTGCACTGCAAAGGGTATGTAATAATCTTCATTTTTTACAACCTCTTCATCATAGTATCCGGAATATTTGATTGGCTCTTCCTGGGCTGTCTTATTTTCTACCCTGAAATGTATCTTTAAATCACCTGATTTCCCTGCAAGGTCCCCGGGTTCTGCCTCTTTTCCGTCCAGGTAGTATTTTATGGCTATTTCAAATGGAAGCTTCTTATCGGCTATACCGCTGTAAAATAAATTAGCGGCTTCAAAAGCAGTCATGGGCCAGGTTACGGAATCATTTTTTATCTGAGGCTTTTCCTGGCCCGTCAGGTTTTTAACGGATTTATATTTGCCGTAATCTGTGAACTTTTCATCCATGGCTTCAATCGAGGCCTGTCTCGGAATAAAAAGCCAGTTAACAATTTCAATTTTGCTTACTTCTCCGTTATTTTCCAGAGATACATAGACTGTCTCATTCTTATTTACATTATTTAAAGCCGGTTTTTCAGTATCTCCGGAAGTAAAAGCCGCAGTGCTAATAAATACAAACAAAAGCATTAAGACAGCAGTGATAGCCCGTGTCTTTAGGAAACATTTTTTCATTTTAGTCATATTCATTTATTAATTCACCTCTTAAAAATTATTTTTAACTCCAGTAATTATCTGGAATTCCATTTCCATGTTGTCCACTTTATAAACCTGTCAAAAATCAAAAGGATACTGGGAAGCCCCAGAAAGATCATTGCCATGCTTATCAATGCTCCTCTTCCAATCATGAGGGTAAATTCTCCGGTTGCTTTTACGCTTGTAACCAGGGTTATAACCATGGTGGCAGAAAAAAGTATCATAGCGCTGGTAAATATTGATTGGCCTGTTTCCCGGATAGACTGGATTATGGCATCTTCTTTGTTTAGATTGTTCCCGAGATTTTCCCTGTACTTTGAAGTAAATAAAATTGCATAATCAATCGTTGCTCCTAACTGGATAGCCCCGATAAAGATAGGAGTCATAAAAGAGACCGGTTCTCCCGAAAAATATGAGATCCCGAGGTTGAGCCATATTGCAGCCTCAATTAAAAATACAAGAAGGATTGGAATTCCAATAGATTTAAATCCGATAGCTATTATTATCGCTACAAGAACTATTGATAAAATACTCACATATAAAAGATCCTTCTCGGTAACATCGGAAATATCACTTGTGAGTACGGACTCACCGGTGACGTAGTATTTATCATAGTTTGAAGAAATAATCTCTCTTATCTCTTTTATAGCCTGGACAGTTAAAGGGTCCTCTTTGTCTGTTTCTATCTGTATTAATGTATAGGTATAACCGGTATCTTTAAACTGCTCCAGGTATTGATCGGGTATCAGGAACTCGGGAGTTGCCGGATCGGCAATTTCTGCAATATTTGATACTTCTTTTACAGCGGTGATCCCCATTATCTTTTTATTTATCTCCTTTTGTACGGTTCTATCAGTTTCTGGGGTTATAACATAAACCATCTCTCCGGTTCCAAATTCATCACTTATTCTTTCATTATCTTTTATAGACTCTGCTTCGGATGGGAGCATTTTTTCCGTAGAGTAATAATAATCAAGATTATTCTGGGAAAGATATGAAGGTATAATTACAAGTATAATTATTATTAAGAAGACCCATTTATATTTTACGGTCCAGTTGGCAATCAGATTAAACCGTGGGAGAAGTATGCGGTGAGGGGTTTTTTCAATCCAGCGGTCAAAAGTCACTAGTAATGCCGGCAGTAGCGTAATGCTTGTAAGAAGACTGAATACCACTCCTTTTGCAAGAACAAATCCCAGGTCCTTCCCAAGACCAAGTTTCATTATCATAATAGCGGAGAAGCCGGCCATAGTGGTAAGAGCACTGCTGCTTATCGGTATTCCGGAGTTTTTTATGGCCCTTATCATTGCCGTATTTTTGTCGATGCTGTTCTGCTTTTCCTGGTGATAGCGGTGAACCAGAAAAATTGAATAATCCATGCAAACAGCAAGCTGCATTATAGCAACTACCGAGTCTGTTACATAAGATATTTCTCCAAGAAAAATGTTACTCCCCATATTTAAAATTATGGCAAACCCCACAGAGATAAGAAGCAAAAAAGGCTCAATTATAGAAGTAGTGGCAAGAGATAATATTATAAATATGACTGCAAAGCCTATTAGAAGATATATATTTATTTCTTTATCGATTATGCCCTGGAATTCAGCAAGCATCGCTGCCTGACCGCCGAGGAAACTTTTATCTGCAGCTTCTTTCTTTATATCTTCCACAGCCTGGTTTGCCTGTTCGCCCTTTGCGTCTTCGCTTAGCTGTATCTGCAGCAGGCTGGCGTTTTCTGAAATAAAGTTTTCCTTAATCTCATCAGGGATAAAATCCTGGGGAATATAGATATCTGAATAATCATCGATCCAGTCTACTTTCTCAACTCCATCTATTCCGATTATCCTATCCTTTAACCTGTCTACTTCATCGGGCTCTCTGTCATACACCATAAGGTAGACCAGGCTGCCTATCCCGAAGTTCTCATTTAGAATGTCCTGTCCCTGTTTTGAATTTAATTCACCGGGAAGATAGGAAAGCAGGTCATAGTTGGTGCCGGTATTTAACATCCCTATTATGGAGGGGATTATGAGTATAATGAAGATTATAATAATCAGTATTTTATGAACAGTAATAAATTTTCCTAATCTTTCCATATAACCTTTGTTTAACACGGATTCAAAATTAATAAAAACACCTGTATAAAACCATTAATTTAAACTAAAAATTAAAACAATTGTTTAATCTGTAAATATAGCAATATTTAAATTTTTGTCAAATTGATTTAAAAAATTAAACTTATGGTTCTAATCAGGCTTTAAGTATGCTTTTGATCAGCTTTTCTAAATAAATATTCATGGTGTCAGGGTCATCAAGATTTAAGTTAAAATCGCTTTTAAAACCATAGAATAATATAAGCGGGTTTATTGTACCTGTAATGATCTGCATACTCTTAATAGCTAAAATTTTCTCATCACTTATTCCGGTGGCGTCTCTTATTAGGTCGATTAATCTCTGGTCCTTTTTGTGAATAAATTCATTAAGAAAGACACCGGTTTTTTCCTTCTTCATAACTTTGTTGGAAATTATCCATATTATTCCAGGATTTTCACTTATAAGCCCGGTAATCTCCTTTGCCCATCTCAGTATTCTTTTATATGGGTCTTCCGACGTATCATCAAGTATCTTGTTAGCTTCAAAAACTTCCCTGAAAAAATATTTTTCAATTTCATCGAAAAGTTTTTCCTTTGTTCTGAAGTAATAATTGACTGCAGCAAGATTTACATTGGCTCTGGCAGATATTTCCCTTACCGTTACCCTTACATCACTCTTCTTTCCGATAATATAAAGTACTGCCTTTATGATTCTTTCCCTGGCGTCAGGCTTATTTATTTCATTTAATGTCATTTATCTTCTTTCAATAATTACTGAAAAATAGAAGTTTTTTAATAGTAGACCCTCTGGTTTAAAATTACAATTATACACATGTTTAATACAATTGTTTCAATAATATCATAAAAGATCTCCCTGTCAAACATCTGATTCTAAAATAAAATGTAATCAGGTAAGAACAGTGGATAAATCAAGATTGATAAAACCTTCAGACCGCGGTATCTCTTGAGGGGCAGGTCAGGGAACTACATGATGTAATGGAGGATAACAGCAACCTGCCGGCCACAATTATAGGGTGGTCATGGGGTTATATGCTCGGCTTTATTCTTGCGGCAAGATATCCTTCAATTATAAAAAAACTAATCCTTGTATCAAGGGGTGCTTTTAGCAAAAGGCATGACAGGAAAATTAAAAAAACTAAATTTAAGCGCCTGAGCAGGGAAGAAAGAGTTAAGTTTAAATCTGTAATAAAAGAACTGGAGCAGTAAATTATGCAATCTAAAGGTCAGAATACAGGTATTTTTCTGTGGCATTTTCTGCATAATCCTGGGAATTTTTAAAAAACATTCCGGAAAACTTTAACAGGGTTTTGGGCTGATTGTTACAAAATAAAACGGTTGTTTGTGTACTATTTAAAAATAAATATTTATTTTTTTATTCCCAGTTTCTGCTTGAAGTATTCAGTATAGGATATAATCTTAAAAGGTATTGCTTCAACCAGCGTATCTTCAACGTATATCCGGTACTCATATTTTCCGGGGCTCAAGAGTGTCCATTCCAGGGCTTCCATAGCGCCACCGTCACTGCCTTCTGACGATGCGTAGCCGGTGCACCTTTTAACAAATTCACCATTTTCAACATCGAAAACTGTATAAACAAATTCAAAGTCTTCTTTTTTATTAAAACCATATTCTAAAGAGGTTTCCCCACATGGTAGAAGCGTAGTATCATCAAGCTCTATATGTAAAAAGTATTCTTTAAAAA
>JAGYMN010000089.1 GCA_018400395.1 Actinomycetota bacterium | reverse complement strand
GTTATCACAACAGCCAAACCTCTGTTTTTTGATCCTTATATAAAAAATAAAAATATAATTATATTATTATAATATTAATGTACAACTTGATTATTTTAATACTTAATACAAATAGTATTTTCCCAATTTTATTTCTTTACACAACAGGGCTGTTTATGTATTCCATTATGATAGTATCCCAGTACTTTCCATTATAAAGATGGCTGTTTTTCAATACCCTGACAGTCTTGAAACCGCATCTCCTGTAAGCCTTTATTGCCCTTTTATTGTAATTATAAACATTAAGTCTTATATTCGAAAGAGCCAGAGCGCCAGAGGCAAATCTTAAAAGAGTTTTTACAGCATCTGTTCCATAGCCTTTATCCCAGTACTTTTTTTCACCTATTACAATTCCAAGTTCTGCTTTTTGTTTTCTTTTATCAATCTTATGAAGTGAACAATTTCCTATATGCAGACCTGTTTCCTTATCAATAATTGCAAATACTATATCCTGCCCGGATCCCTTTATATAGTTAAACCATTTTTCTTCCTGAGCATGCGTAAGATCTCTAAAATTATGGCTTAGATATTTATTAACCTGCGGATCAGTAAGCCATTTCAAAGATATTTCAAGGTCATTTTTTTCAAGGGGGCGCAGTATTACTTTGCCCCCCTGCTTTTCTATATATGCAGCATAACCATTATCCATATTGTTTTTATTATTTCTTGTTATCACCAAATCTATTCATGAAGGTTTCCAGAAGGTCTACGGGTACCGGGAAAACAATTGTGGAATTCTGTTCAGTTGCGATTTCCTTAAGTGTCTGCAGGAAACGGAGCTGTACAGATACAGGATACTGGCTCAGAATTTTTGCTGCATTTGATAATTTTTCTGATGCCTGAAATTCTCCTTCTGCACTTATGATCTTGGCCCTTCTTTCCCTTTCGGCTTCAGCCTGTCTTGCAAATGCTCTCTGGATTGGCTGGGGAAGCTCCACATCTTTTACCTCTACAGTTGAAACTTTCACGCCCCAGGGATCGGTCTGCTCGTCTATTATTTTCTGAAGTTTCTGATTTATCTTATCCCTTCTTGAAAGAAGGTCATCCAGATCAACCTGGCCCAGTATGCTCCTTAGTGTTGTCTGTGCTATCTGCGAAGTTGCAAGGATATACTTTTCTATCTTTACGACACTTTTTTCGGGGTCCATTACCCTGAAGTAAATAACTGCATTGACCTTTACCGGCACATTATCTTTTGTTATCACGTCCTGGGGCGGCACATCCATGGTTATAGTCCTGAGATCGACCTTTATCATTTTATCAACAAAGGGAATTATCAGGAATATCCCGGGTCCTTTTGCTCCTCTCAGTCTTCCGAACCTGAATATTACACCTCTTTCATATTCTTTAAGGATCTTTATGGCTGAAAATAACAGTATCAACACGATTACGACTGCAAAAATGATTCCGACAGTTGGTCCTAGTAGCATATTATCCTCCTTCTTTTTCTTTATTGATTATTTTTGAAACGGTAAGTGTGAGTCCGTCAATGGACCTGACTGATACTTTCCCCCCCTTTCTTATATGTTTGCCTGTTTCTGAGACAGCCCTCCATATCTCTCCGGATATCCTGACCTGCCCGTATGGCTTAAGGTCACTTGATACAACAGCTGTACTTCCTATGATGCCTTCCTTTCCGGTTACCGGCTTGATTTTGTGAACCCTGTATACGGCCCTTATTACTATAAATATAAAACCGGATGCTACCAGAGACACACTTATAATGAGACTGGTTGCGATTTTTAAATAAGGGGCATCTGTATTTATAAGTAAAAATGAGCCTATTACAAGCGAGGCAACACCCGCTATTGACGGTATTCCCCCCAGGCCCATAAGGATATCAACCACAAATAGTATTACAGCCAGTACAATAAGCCCAAGGCCTGCATAATTTATTGGAAGGATGCTGAGAGCATATAGACCAAGTATCAACAGGAGGGTACCTATTGCCCCGGAAATGCCGAGTCCCGGCTGGGAGAATTCATATATTATTCCAAGGACCCCAAGTGAAAGGAGAATGTATGCAATATTGGGGTTGGATATTATATGTAAAAACCTTGTTATGAAATTCATCTTTATCTCTTCAGGAACAGCCCCGGAACTTTTTAAATTATATACTTTCCCAAGTTTATAGACCGTCTGATTATCCAGTTTTGCCAGAAGATCACCAACATCTTCAGCAAGGTGGTCAATAACTCCTTCTTCCAGGGCCTGTGCTGCGGTGATAGATGCACTGTTCCTTACAGCCTCCTCGGCCCAGTCGCTGTTTCTACCTTTTGATTGAGCAAGATTTTTTATATATGAAACAGAGTCATTTGTTATCTTTTCCATCATATCACCCGATGCTTCCTGGCTTCCCCCCAGGTCTACAGGATGGGCAGCTCCGATATTCGTAGAAGGGCCCATTGCAGCGATATCACTGGAATAGGTTATAAATACCCCTGCAGAAGCCGCTCTTGCTCCAACAGGATATACAAATACTATAACAGGGATTGGCGTGTTAAGTATTTTTGTGATTATTTCCCTCATAGATGTCTCCAGACCTCCGGGTGTATCCATCAATATTATAAGTCCGTATCCCGAGGCCTCGGACCTGTCAAGACAATTTTTTATATATGCTGCAACGGAAGGCTCTATTATCCCTTCCAGACGGCACAGATAAAAATCAGAGAGTTCGATCTCATTAGCTTCCCGGCTATCTTCCGCCGGTAAAGTGTGAATGCAGCTGGTATTGTTTTGTATTTCAATGGTGCCTGAAGCGGCAAGTGTAACTGAAACGATTACCGTTAAAAGCAGTAGCGCCAGTATGTTTTTGTTTCTATTTATTGTATTTTCCAATTTTTTTATTATCATGTGCAATATAAGGCTGTCTCTAAAAATGCATGCATCATAGAACAGTTCAGCTCCTTTTTATGATTATACTATAAAAATAAAAAAAAATTTGAGATGTGGAAGATAAGATATTAAAATCTTACTGATAAATATCTCTAGAAACTACAGGAGGGTGAACATGGAAAAATGGGAATGTGTGGTATGCGGTTATATTTATGATCCCGAGGCAGGTGACCCTGATAGCGGGGTAAAGCCCGGGACGGCCTTTGAAGATCTTCCGGATGACTGGGTATGTCCCGAGTGTGGAGCTTCAAAAGATGAATTCGAGGTCGTCGAATAAATAATCTATTTATAATGGGTATTCCATTACTGGAATATCCATAACTCTTTACATTTTCACTTTAATAGCTTTTAAGGGGCAGCTGTCTATACATAATTCACAGAGTATACATTCATCCCTGTCAAAGACAAGTTTTTTACTCTTTTTGTCAAGGCTGAGTGCGCCTGTTATGCAGACCGAGGTACATTCACCGCAGTCGACACAGCTTTCCCTATCGATTATGATATCCTTTCCGGCTTCCTGAACAGAAACTTTATTATTTTCAAGATATTCTATTGCCCTGTTTATCTGCTCATCGTCACCCCTGAGCTCTATCAGCATCTTACCTTCAACATCCGGGGTTATCTCTGCCCTTAGAATATTGAATTCAAGGTCAAACTCTTTTACAAGCTTATATGTCAATGGTTTTGTGACTATCTTTTCGGGAAATGAAAGTACGAGTTTTTTCTTTTTCATCACAGTTCCTCCCTGCTCAGGATCTCAAGGGACCTGTACTCATCTTCGGAGGGGAGTGACTGTACCTTCCGGGCAAGGTAAAATTTTCCGGACATTATCCACTCTTTCAACAGTTCTGCAATCTCAATTGCCCTTGCATAACTGGATATAGGTCCGGTCTGGACAATTTTGTTATTTATTTTTATTTTCCCGCTTCTTAGCTGCCCGTAGTTTACCTTTCCATAAGAAGGTTTGTTTCTCCGCTGCACAGAGTAGTCGATTATTTCTACCTGTATGTCCTCATCCCTGACTTTTAAAAATTCAACCATCTCTTCATCTATTACAGGGATAGGTATGCCAATCCCCACGAACATGCTCACACCATATTTTTGAAATATAGCTGCACGTATATATCTGTTGGACATTTCTTTAAGGTTTCCAGTAACTGCGATTGTACCTGCACCTCCAACAGTTGTACCGTTGGGTAACCTTTCCATATGAGGATTATGCTGGGTACCTGCCCATGACACATAGCCCTGGGCTCCTCCGAGGAATATCCTGGTCCCGATCCCTATTGTCCGGTAAAAGGGGTCATTTAGAAGCGGGCTAAGCTGTCCAGAGGTTGCAAATGTAGCATTGCCCAACCTGGGTAAAAGTTTTCCCATATATGTATACAGGGTCCTGTTTGAAGAATTGGTTGCTACTTCATAGTTCTGATAAGCATTCCTTGGATTATAAAGGTAGGCCTGGTTTATGGTATCCTTTGTTATAAATGTTTCCAGCTCTTTTCTCGGGTAACAGTCGGTGCCACGAGATATCGCCCTCAGCCTGACAGCCTTTCCTGAAATAAGGTCTTCCATAACATGAGCCCCCCCATAATTTATGCCCTCACTTTCGGATTGTTCAGATGCTCCTATATATACATCCACTGCTGCCAGTCCTGCATAGGCAGGGACATCATTAAGCCAGGCTTTCTGTATTCTTATGGGGGGATCAGAATGTCCAAAGTTAATGAAAGCCCCTGAAGAGCACATGGGGCTGAAAGTAGCAGTGGTAACCACATCAACCTTTTCAGCAGCAGCTTTGACTCCTTTTTCTTCTACGTAGTCTATTATCTCTTCTGCATTAAGGACAACTGCAGTACCATCTTTAATTTTCTGATTTATCTCCTCAATTGTTTTGGCCATAGCATATAAAGACCTGTTATTATTTCAGATATTTTA
>JAGYMN010000088.1 GCA_018400395.1 Actinomycetota bacterium | reverse complement strand
TATTTTTGAAAAATCTGGTAAGATTTAGGATTTGAAAAAACAAACAAAACTTTATTATTTATAACCCTAAAAATACGGGTTGATGTCAAAAATAAGAAAAAAACATACAAATAAACGGGGTAGACCGTTCAGAGTAATTATAGGTATTATTGCTGCAGTTACAGTGATTAATCTCTTTTTCGTAGTCGTATTCTCCAGTTTTGCTATGTTTGCACTGCAGGCGGTAAACCAATTTTTAAAAGACCTTCCCAGCATAGAGGACTTTACACCTACCGAATCCGCCCTTACATCAAAGATATATGCAGCCGACGGTACCCTTATCGCTACATTCCATGGTGAGCAGAACCGGAAACTTGTAGGCCTGGACCAGATACCCAGAAATCTAATAGATGCAGTACTTGCAATAGAGGATGAGAGGTTCTATCAGCACAGGGGCTTTGATATTGAAGGTATCATACGCTCTGTCATAATAAATATTGTATCAGGAGACATAGAGCAGGGCGCCACCACCCTTACACAGGGTTATGTAAAAAACGTATACATGCCTGAAGAAAAATATGAAATAACATATGAAAGAAAATTAAAAGAAATCATCCTTGCATATCAGCTGGAGCAAATATACTCAAAGGACGAAATCCTTGAGATGTATCTAAATACCGTGTATTTCGGTGAGGGGGCTTACGGGGTTCAGGCTGCAGCAAATATCTACTTCGACAAAGACGTCGTTTATCTGAACCTTTCTGAATGCGCCATGATTGCCGGGCTTTTACAATCTTATCTGTACTCCCCTTATATTGATGAAAAAGCAGCCATCGAAAGACGGAATCTAGTACTTTCGAATATGCTCAGGCTTGGTTACATAGACCAGGATGAATATGAAGAGACAATTAAATTACCTATAATCACTCAGAGGCCAAGAGAGGAGACCGAAAAAGGAATTGCTCCTTATTTTGTTGAGTATGTAAAACAGGAGCTTATTTTAGAATATGGTGTGGAAAGGGTTTTCAAGGGAGGTTTTGAGATTTATACAACGCTCGATCCTGAAATGCAGATATATGCTGAAAATGCCATAAATGAAGTCCTTCCCGATCCCGATGACCCTGCAGCATCACTGGTTGCCATGGATCCTAAAACAGGATATTTAAAAGCCATGGTGGGTGGAAAGGATTTCTCGGAAATGAAATTTAATCTTGCTACGCAGGCAAAAAGACAGCCTGGTTCCACCTTTAAAGTTTTTGCGCTTTTATCAGCTCTTGAACAGGGTATAACCCCCCTTATAACATTCAATCCCAATGGAACCGTAATATTCGACATATTCGGCAGTGAGCCATGGAAAGTGGGCAATTATAATAATGCAAGTTATGAAACAAATGAAATGACTGTGCTGGAAGCAACGGTAAAATCAGTCAATGTAGTATATTCACAGCTCATCATGCATATAGGAGCTTATGGTATTGCAAAGACTGCAATGGACATGGGTATAGAGACACCCTTAAATCCCTATCCTGCAATAGGCCTGGGCGGTCTGACTACTGGTGTATCACCACTCGAAGTCTGTGCGGCATTCTCTACAATTGCAAACTATGGGACAAGAAACGACCCTGTAGCCATACTAAAAGTTGTTGACAGTGACGGTACTGTTATGGAGGAGCATCAGGGCGAAAGCAGTCAGGTGATATCACCAATAAATTCTTACAGGGTAATAGAGATACTGCAGCAGGTTATGCTCAGGGGTACAGGAACAAGAGCAAGATTGGATGACAGACCCTGTGCTGGAAAGACAGGTACCACACAGGAGGCAGAAAATGCATGGTTTACAGGATTTACCCCAAACCTTGCATCCTGCGTATGGATGGGGTATCCAGAAAAGAATGTAAAGATGGAAAATATACATGATATGAGAGTCCAGGGAGGTGCCCATCCTGCCATAATATGGAATCTATTTATGAAGGAAGCTACAAAAAAGCTTCCCGTAGAAGATTTTGTGAGGCCCCAGGAAGATATAATCAATGTCCAGGTAGTCAGGAATCAGGATACAGGTGAATATATGCTACCAAACCGTTTTACCCCTCCCGAGCAGATCGAGATGAAAGAATATAGATTTGGACAGGAACCAAAAATCCAGATGCCAGTACCTGAAGATGCCATTCCAATAATGCCGATGGTAGCACTTATGCCAATAGAAGAAGCAAATCATATCCTTATTGAAGCAGGTTATAATAATATAGAATATAAAAATGAGGTATATGGTGAAGTTCCTTCAGGATATACACACAGGCAGGATCCCATGTGGGGCCAGCCTATTGAGACTATAAGGAAGATAACCATCTGGGTTAATCCATGATGAATATGAAAGAAATAAAAAAAAATGAAATACGAGTAAGATTTGCACCCAGCCCGACAGGATACCTCCACATAGGGAGTGCCAGAACGGCACTTTTTAACTGGCTTTATGCGAAAAAAAATAATGGAAAATTCATAATCCGTATAGAGGATACAGACCGTGCCAGACATATTGAAGAAGCAGTCAGGCCTATACTTGACTCACTGCGCTGGCTCGGTATAGACTGGGATGAAGGTCCTGACATCGGAGGAAGTTATGGCCCATACCGTCAGTCAGGGAGGGTAGAAACATACAAAAAATATGCCCAAGAACTTATAGACAATAAAAAGGCATATATATGTTTTTGCAGCCCGGAGGAATTACAGGCAAGAAAAAAGACTGCTGAAGATCAGGGTTTGTCTTTTAAATATGACCGCAGATGCCTCTCTCTCACGCCAGAAGAGATAGAAGAAAAGATTAAAGATAAACAACCTTTTGCAGTGAGATTGCTAATACCTGATAATGAGGTTATTGAATTTGGTGACAGGGTCTACGGAAATATTTCTGTCAGCTCAGATACTATTGAAGATTATGTTATACTCCGGTCCAGCGGCTTACCGACCTATAATTTTTCTGCTGCTGTAGATGACATGCTTATGAAGATAACACAGGTAATAAGAGGAGAGGATCATCTTTCAAATACCCCCAAACAGATACTTATATACAGGGCCCTCGGAGCGGAACCGCCAGTATTCACACATTTGCCGATGATACTTGGAAGTGATGGCCAGAAACTTTCCAAGCGGCACGGTGCTGTTTCTGTAGAATCATACAGAAACGAGGGATTTCTCCCTGAAGCTATTATAAATTACATAGCCCTGCTTGGATGGTCCTATGACGATAAATCTACCATTTTTTCTACAGGAGAGCTTGTAGATAGATTTTCCCTGGAAAATATAAATAAAAAGAAAGCCAGGTTTGATTATCAAAAACTTCTGTGGATGAACGCCACCTACATAAGAAAAACTTCCGACAGAAAACTGGAAGAAATGCTTATAGGGTTAATAGAAAAGCATATAGATAAAAAAAAGATTCAGAGAAATAATCTGGATATAGAAAAGACAGTAAAGATGATAACCCCTCTTATAAAGGAAAGGATAAAAACAATTAATGAAAGTCTGGATTGGGTTATGCCATTTTTTACAGAGGTAGAATATAGCAAGGATATGGTAGGATACTTTGATAAAAAGTTAATAGATGCACCGGCAGTTCTCTCTAATATAGTATCAAGTATTACACTGCTAAAAGATAATTTTGATTCCTACAGGATAGAGAACTCCCTGAGAAAAGTCTCTGAGGAAATGGATATAAGTTTCAGGAAGCTTGCAGAGGTTTTAAGAATAGCACTCTGGGCAAATAAAGTAAGCCCGCCCCTTTTCCATACAATGCAGATACTGGGATACCAGACTTCGATAAACAGAATAAATAAATACCTAAAACTTATTGAAAATAGATAATGACCCGGCCGGTAACTTTAAAGCCTGAAGACCATCTCTTCCGGTGCAAGATCCCTTCCCTTCTCTACAACCTTTTTAGTGAAATTAGCAACTACAACTTCTTCGTTAGTGGGCACTATAAATATTTTTACCTTAGAGATTACTGAATAATCTGAGGATATCAATCCAAGCTGCCCATTAAGGTCTTTGTTTCTGGCAAGATCAAGCCTTATTCCCATATAATCCATATTCTCAAGGCTCCTCTCCCTTATAAATGCATTATTTTCACCTGTACTGCCACCAAATAATATGCAGTCAATACTTCCAAGTACAGTTGAAAAAGCACCTATATATTTTCTAATACCGTCTATATAAAGGTCAACTGCCATCCTTGCTCTTTCATTACCCCCGTCAGCAGCTTTTATGATTTCCATGATATCGTCGGTGCCTATTCCAGCAATACTCATAAGGCCTGCATTATTTGAAATACCCTCCTGAGCCTCTTCTATTGACAGTCCAATTTTTTTCATTGCGTAAAGAATTGCTGAACCATCCACATCTCCTATCCTGGACCTTTGAAGTAATCCTGAATTAGGTGAAAAATTCATGCTGGTGTCTGCTGACTTACCTTTTTTAATAGCAGTAATAGAACTGCTGCCGCCCAGATGAATTGTTATAAGATTAATATCCTCTGTACCCATGAGCTTAAAACCCATAGCTGCCATATATCTATGAGAGGACCCGTTAAAACCATGCTTTTTTATACCAGCTTTTTCCTGCCACTCCCATGGTAAACCTGATATCCTTCTGTATTCTGGAATAGTCCAGTAAAATGAAGGCTCGAATACCCCTACCATTGGTACGTCAAGAATCCTGCTAAAAACACCTATGGTCTCCATATAGGAACTATTATGCTCCGGAGCTACAAAAAGATACCTTTCCATTTCTTCAAGTATTTTAGGCGTAAGAATATTGGCACCGTTTCTCTCACCAAGAATACACTTAAAACCCATAGCTTCAATATCTTTTAGACTTTCGATCACACCGTTTCTTTCAAACCATTTCAGTATATATTTAATTCCCCTATCAAAACCGGATATTCTGATAACTTCCCTTTTTAA
>JAGYMN010000087.1 GCA_018400395.1 Actinomycetota bacterium | reverse complement strand
CAGTTATTCCAGTAGAATTAAATAAAAATAATCGGGGAAAATTATATTAAAGAAGCAAAACAAGCTTATGAAGCCACAGGAAGAAAAGTAAAATGGCATTTCATAGGTATTCCGCAGATTGAAAAACACGACCTTTTAAGAATAAAAAATCTGGAAATCTTTGATATGATCGAAACCATTGACTGTTTAGAAATTGCGGAAGAGGTAAACAAGAAATGTGCCAGATTAAATAAGGTGATGCCAATCTTAATCGAGATAAATAGCGGTACTGAACCACAGAAATTCGGGGCCCTGCCGGAAGAGGCACCACAGTTGATAAAAGAGATTTCAGCTCTTTCAAATTTGAAGATAATGGGACTTATGACAATGGGGCCCCGCTTCGGGAACCCAGAAAGATCACGGTCCTATTTCAAAAAGACCAAAATGCTCTTTGATAAGGTTAAAAAGATGGCCCTTCCGGGAGTAGAAATGAAATACCTTTCAATGGGAATGACAAATTCTTATAAAATCGCAATTGAGGAAGGGGCGAATATAATAAGGGTCGGGACTAAAATATTTGGAGGAAGAAAGGATTGATATATGGAAAGCTCTAATTAGTTAAAATATTCTGGTAATATAATACGATAATAATATGGGAGGGAGTATTATGAATGCTGACAATATTATTGAATTTGATACAGGGAATATGACCAGGAGCGAGCTGGAATTGATATTTGATACACTTCCAGTAGATATTACTTTTGTGGGTGAAAAAGATGAGGTCAGATATTTTAACAGGTTGAAAGACAGGGTATTTAAGAGATCTCCTTCGGTTGTTGGCCTGAAAGTGCAAAAATGTCATCCCAAAAAGAGTATAGACAAGGTCCAGGAAATACTCGACGATTTCAGGGCAAAAAAAAGGAATGTAGCTGAATTCTGGATAAACCTGAAAGGCCGCCTTATATATATCAGGTATTTTCCCATCTATGGTGATAATAATGAATATCGCGGCTGTCTGGAAGTAAGCCAGGATATTACTGAAATTAAAAAAATCGAGGGGGAAAAGAGGCTTCTCTAAGGAAAGTCCTAAAATGGTTAAACATATATAATATTTTTTCCGGGGTTGTCCAGTATTGAAAATAGTGCAAGATAGTCCCTTAGATGTCTTGTAATGAGAAAATTCTGAGTTACAAATAGTTTGGCCTTTTTACCGATTTTTTTAGCTACCTGGGGCCTGTTGATAAGGTACCTTATCCTGTATGCGGCTCCTTCGATTGAATTCACCATAAATCCTGTTCTATGATTGAAAAGCTGTATGGTTATTCCGCCAACCTCGCCGCCTATTACAGCCTTTTCCTTCCACATGGCTTCAGTGACAACCAGACCAAAACCTTCTTTAATTGATTTCTGGATTATAACATCTGCTTTCCTCTGCAGAGCATTGATCTCAATATCGCTATTAGGCTTTAATGGAAGTATCATAATATCAGGGTCGTTTCCTGCCTCTCTTGTTACTTCTTCCAGCACTCCTTTACCCTGAGGATCATCGCTGGCAGTGCCCCCGGCAAGTATTAACCTGCAGTCTATTTCTTTCTTTACAAGTCTTGTTGCTTTTATAACCCCTACAGGATCCTTAAATCTGTCAAATCTTGAGACCTGCAGAATTATGGGTTTATGGTCTGGTATTTTAAATGGTGAAAGGACCTTTTTTATTTCATTTTTATCCATAAAGCGGTTTTTCTCACTCAGGGGATCTATCGATGGAGCTATAAGATATTGCGGATGTCGGAGGCTTTTTGAGAACTTTGCAATTGAGAAAATACTTGAATCATATTCAATTATATATTTTCTAAGGAATTTCCACAGGGAAAGATCGGGCCTGGACATATCTATATGGCATCTCCATACCCACTTTGCTTTACTGTTTTTATGGAAGTGTCTTATGGCCAGCGGTTGTGGGTCGTGAATGATGACAACATCGGCATCATCCAGATCTATGCTTCTGGAGTTTTCCTCGTTTACCCTTAAGTATTCTGCATAATCTTCAGGGGAAAAGTTGATTCTGTCACCCTGAAGGGCATTATGGATATTTTTTGTGATGTTAAAGAAATCTTCATTACAACCTATAACTTCCCACCTGCAATCTATGCCCAGTTCGTTTAGAAGGGGTACAAGCCTGTGGAGTATTTCAGCAACACCCCCGCCGTTTCTTGTAGAATTTACCATTACCACTTTTTTCCCCTTTGACAGGCGTGCAAGCGATTTTATCTGATTGATATTCTTTTCTCCTATTATGTCTTTATAGTCATTTAGACCGGGCATAGTAAATTACCTGCGCATCTCCTCATCCAGAATTTTTACAATCTTTTTTCTTATCTCCGTAAGGCTGAAAAAGTAAAAGTCAATATCTCTTATTCTTTTTATAAGAGCGGCCGCATCGAAGTTATCTTCTATCCATATAGAAAAATCATCGTTTTCCTTATCTTTCTTTCTTTTTCTGGCTTCGTAAAAGTGATAATAAAGAGAACTATCCGGGATTATATCCAGAGCTTTTCTAAATTCCTGCAGTGTTTCTGCTGTTATATTCAGCGGCAGGAGAATTGTTGTGGCACTTGAAAAATAGAATTCTGAATCGGGCCTAACCCATGGAACTGCAGGAAGATACCAGAGGTGTTCTTCAACTATTTCTACAATTCTATCTCTTGATTCTGAGACGCTATTGGAATCATATGGGTCAAAATTTGCAAGTTTCTCTGCAAGGGCAACATCTTCAAGTTCATATGCTGCCCAGTTAGCAAAATCGTTTGGGAATTCACCTATTTTTTGGGAAGATTTGAGGGGAGACTGATATAAATGGTGAAATATGACCCTATCTTCTGATTCCTCTATCATATATAAAAATTCCCTCAGGTTTGAAGCTTTCTGTCCGGTCGGACTTAAAAGAGTTATACTGTCATAGAATTTAAATTTTTTATTCTGTTTTATATTTTCTGCCACTGCCAGACCCTCCTGTTTGCAAAGTAATAGGTTACCATAACAATGTTTTTTATAAAAGTAGAATTTGATAATAGTAAGATCTCTGTAGCAGGTTTGTAAAATATATCACTTACTCTATAATAAATTATATATATATAATTCAAATAGTGATAATAGAAAATGAAGTTAAGCGGACAGAGGATAATAGTAGCTTCAAACAGGGTACCTTATAATATAGTTAAAAGTAAAAGCGGGATAAAATATAAAAAAAGCGTAGGGGGGCTTGTAACCGCGGTTGATCCTATATTAAGCAGAAACGGTGGCCTGTGGATAGGATGGAACGGCAGCAAAGGCCATGACAGGGATTTTGAAAAAAGGATTGAAGTCGGTAGAGAAAAAGGGAAGGTCGGCTACGCTCTTAAATTTATAAGCCTTTCATCAACTGAAATAAAAAATTATTATCATGGATTTTCGAACAGGTCCCTGTGGCCTCTCTTTCATGGATTTATTTGCCAGAGTCATTTTGACAAAGATTACTGGAGGTTCTACCGTAAGATTAATAACAGGTTTGCAAATAATATTCTTGAGGAAGTCACAGGCGGTGAATTGATCTGGATACACGATTATCAATTATTCCTGACTCCGGAAGCCCTTAGAGAACAGTCTGACAGAGACTTAAAAATATTATTTTTTCTGCATATACCTTTTCCAAATTATGAGTCTTTCAGGGTTCTTCCATGGGATGATCAAATATTAAGAGGTCTCCTTGGTTCCGATCTTATAGGTTTCCAGACACAAAGGTGCGCTTTTAATTTTTTAGAGTGCTGCAAAAAAATACTAAAATTAGACGTAGATTTTAAAAGTAAAAAGATTTTCTACGGAGACAGAAAAGTAGAGGCAGGGGGGTTTCCCATAAGTATAGATTTTAACCATTTCGATAATATGGCAGGAAGCAAAAAAACCGATAGGTATCTTAAAAGGATTAAAAGTTTTGGCGGAGAAGCCAGGGTGGTAATGAGTGTAGAAAGGCTTGACTACACAAAGGGGATAAAGGAAAGATTGTCTGCTATTAACAGATTCTTTGAAAAATATCCCGAGTACAGGAAAAAAGTTGTATTCCTTCAGATATCCGTTCCAAGCCGTACAAAAATAAAGGAATATATCGAGCTTAAAAAGGAGATTGACGAGCTTGTCGGCAATATAAACGGCAGGTTCGCAGATGAATTGTGGTCTCCGGTGCATTACCTCTATAAGGCTCTGCCCCAGGAAAAGCTGGCTGCACTTTACAGGATCTCCGATGTTTGCATGGTAACACCGCTGAGGGACGGCATGAATCTTATTGGTAAAGAATATGCAAGCTGTAAGGCCGACGGGGATGGGGTTCTGATATTAAGCGAGCTTGCAGGATCGGCTGATGAATTGTCTGATTACTCTATTATGGTAAATCCTTATGATATAGAAGAAGTTGCTGACAGCCTTCACAGGGCCTTATGTATGGATTTGAATGAGAGGAAGATGATGATGTCGGGTCTTAGAAATATTGTTAGGAAAAATGATATTTATAAATGGGCCAGTAAATTCCTTGATTACTATAATAATATAATCTGAATAAATGGAGCTTACCGTATCAAAAATTTAAGGTATTGCATAAATGATCTATTAGAAAATATTAGAATATATGAGAAGATTTTTCTTTTCCTTGATTATGATGGTACGCTTACAGGTTTCAGGAAAAACCCCGAAGATGCCAGGCCTTCTGAAAGAATAAAAAAGGTTATCTCGCTACTCTCGGAAAAACCAGATATAATTATTACGATAGTATCAGGTAGAAAGATCCGCGACCTTTTCAGGTTTTTTAAAGAACTTGACAGGGATAGAATAAACTGGTCCGGGGTTCACGGATCTCAGCTAAAACTTGGAAGCGATGACATAATACTATCAGATAAGGCAAAATCTTCACTCAACAAAATAATTGACATTAAAAGCAGTATTTCAAGAATTATACATAATATACCCTGTTATCATATTGAAGACAAAGAAGTATCGTTTGCACTTCACTATAGAAAATGTCCCCGGAAGATGCTCGGTGTTCTTGAAGAAATCGACAGCATATTAAAGAAATATGATAGGGATGATTCGA
>JAGYMN010000086.1 GCA_018400395.1 Actinomycetota bacterium | reverse complement strand
CCCATGGTCAATACTATTTTTCGGAGCGGGTTTTGTGGGGGCACTATTCCTTATCAAGAACATGATATGGGGTGTCTTTTTTGGGATATTAACACCTGTTATATTTTTAGTTTTTTACCTTGACTCGCCTGCGTACCTGCTTCTTATGATCCTGGTATTGATAATAGTCCCGAAACATATCAATCAATCAAAAAGCCTTTACGAAAATTTCAAATTTCGTAAAGAAAGAAGCATGAAAGACCTTTTTACTCCAAAAGTCAGATAAACCAGGTTTTATACATGATTACTTCATTGATATAAAATACCCTTAAAATGAATTCAGAAATTTAATTTGACAGGTTTATCCATATTAATTAAGATACTTATTGTTTTAGTTTCTTAATAATTATTATATTGTTATATTTTCCTTATCAAAAGTAATGCAGGAGAAGAAATGATTGGCAGGTATTTAAAAAAAATAATTCTATTTTCAATTATTGTTATGTTAGTTTCATCAGTATTATTATTTTTTGGCTGCATGGGAGATGGAGGGTTGTTTAAAGGACGGGAGGAAGAACCCGAGACTTTCAGAGTTAAAAGGGGTGATATAGTAAAAACAGTGTCGACTTCAGGAAATGTTGATTCCAGGTACGGCAATAATTACTCCCTTCAGGCGTCAGGAAAGGTTATAAGATGCCTTGAAAAGGGGGATCACTTTGAAGATGGAGAGATACTCATAGAGATTGATTCAGACAGGCTGGAGCTGTTGCTTGAACAGGCAGAAGAAAATATAAATATTTCAAGAGTTTCACTTGACCTGGCAAAGTTAAGCTATCAGCAGGCCCTTGATTCAAATCACATTGCTGTACAGCTTGCCGAGACCAGTAAACAGCAGTCAGAGCTGGCTGCCGGGGAAGCCCTTAAGTCACTGGAAAATGCAAATAATATGGCATCGAAATCTATACAAAGTGCCAGGGTGGCACTTGAAAATTCAAGAGAACTGTTAGAGGCTGCTGAAGATGAGCCACTTATTACGGATCTTCAGATTGAACAGTATGAAAACAGCGTAAAATCTGCGGAAGCAGCATATGAATCGGCAAAATCACAGGCCAGGTCGCAAAAAAGCTCCGCAGAAGGTGCATATGAGCAATCTTTGCTTAATCAGTCAACAGCATACTGGTCAAATCTTTCCAGCATTACGGCAGCAGAATCACAGATAGCTGTTACCGCAAAAAATATCCAGCAGGCAGAATCACAGATTAGGCTAACTGAAATAAATTTTGAGGTGGCAGGCCTGGATAAGGAAAGTTATACAATCTATGCGCCTTATGATGGGATTGTCCTTTCAGCAGGCTTTAAAACTGGTGAATTTGGTACACCGGGCATACCCGCACTTGAAATAGCAAGCGATGAACTGGTGATCTCCTCAGAGGTAAATGAGACAGACATGGTAAACCTGAAAACCGGTCAGGATGTCTTAATAACCCTGGACGCTTATTATCAGGAAGAAATAAAAGGCAGAATATTGAAAATATCGCCAGTATCGACCAATATTGGAGGTGTTGTTTCGTATAATGTGATTGTAGAGCCGGAGCTTAAGGAGGAGATAAAACTTTTCATAGGACTTTCCGCAGGCCTTACAATCACAACAGAAAGCATGGAGAATGTACTTTATATACCAATACAATCGGTTTATGAGACAGACGGCAGGCAGTTCGTTGATATTGTATACGAAGATGGAACGGCAGAAGCCAGACAGATCGAAACAGGAATATTTAATTATGATTATATCGAGGTAAAGTCGGGCCTTTCGGAAGGCGATGTTATAGCAGTGTCAGGACTTTAGTGATATAAAAAAGAATAAACAGGAAATAATTTTTTATGGATAATGACGGATTTATAATCAAAATAAGGAAAATGAAAAAGATCTACAGTATTGGCAGGATATCCGTGCCAGCTTTAAAGGGAATAGATCTTGATATCAAAAGTGGAGAATTGATCGCGGTTATGGGTCCTTCGGGCTCGGGTAAGTCCACTCTTATGAATATCATAGGGGTTCTTGATACACCGACATCCGGGTCGTATTTTCTGGATGGCGTTGACGTAGGGAAAGTTAAAGATAATGAACTTGCAGTTATAAGAAATAAAAAAATAGGTTTTGTATTCCAGACTTTTAACCTTCTATCCAGGGTAAATCTTTTTGGTAATGTCGAGTTACCGCTAATTTATTCAAGAGAAAGATTGAGAGATAAAAAACAGAAGATACTTGAAGCGATAGATTCGGTAGGTCTTACAGACTGGATAAGGCACAAGCCCAATGAACTTTCGGGGGGAGAGAAGCAAAGAGTAGCTATTGCCCGTGCCCTGGTCAACCAGCCCTCCATAATACTTGCGGACGAGCCCACCGGTAATCTTGATTCGAGGACGGGTGAAGAAATAATGGGTATATTCCAGAGGCTTAACAGAGAGGGGAAGACAATTGTAGTTGTTACACATGAGATGGCTATAGCCAGACATACCAGGCGGATAATATTTTTAAAGGATGGGAGGATAAGCGGCCAGGAGATGGTGGGAAATCAGCTAAGTGCAGAAGAGATCCTCGAAAAAATGCCCAAACTGGATGATGTGATATGAGAAGGTTGACCGAAAATATTAAAATTGCCTTCCGTTCCCTTTTTCTGAATAAGACGAGGTCCTTCCTGACAATGCTGGGAATAATAATAGGCGTAGGTGCTGTTGTAGCAATGCTCTCAATAGGAACAGGTGCCCAGGATTCCGTCATAAGCAGTGTACAGGATATTGGCTCAAATCTTATAATAATTACACCCGGCAATCCCGAAGAAGGGGATCAGGTTATGGGACCCCAGATGATGTTTGCCGGCGATACTGCAGAACTGGATGAAGAGGACGTCAGAGCTATTGAAAGGGATGCAGAGCTTATCACAGAAGTTTCTCCGGTGGTTTTTGGTAGTGCTGTTGTATCTTATCTAAACAGGAATACGCAGCCACAGGTATTCGGCTCAAATGAAAAAGGCATGCAACTTTACAATGTTGAATTAGAAAAGGGTAAGTTCTATTCAAAAGGAGATGTATCAAGTTCTGCAAATATAACTGTAATAGGACAGACAGTTGTAAAGAAATTATTTAATAATATTGAACCGGTAGGCAAGATAATAAAGATTAACGGGCAGAACTTCAGAGTGATAGGAACCCTTAAGTCAAGAGGAACTGATTCTTTTGGAAACGATCAGGATAATATTATCACCATTCCTGTGACTACTGTGCAGACAAAACTGTATGGTTCAAGTTCATATGATATGATACTGACACAGAGTATCAGCGAAGAAAGCATAGATGAAGCTACCGAAGAGATCAAAGATATCCTGAGAAGAAGCAGGGACATAAGGATTGGAGAAAAGAATGATTTCAGTGTCAGGAGCCAGACGCAGATACTTGATATTATAAGTACGATAACCAATATTTTTACAGTTGTTATAGCAGGTATTGCAAGCATATCCCTTCTTGTAGGGGGTATCGGTATAATGAATATCATGCTTGTCTCTGTTACCGAAAGGACGAGGGAAATAGGAATAAGGAAGGCTATAGGTGCCACGAACCGTGATATACTTATCCAGTTCCTGGTCGAAAGCATAGTCCTTAGTATAACAGGAGGTATTTTCGGTATTCTATTTGCAGTTCTAATATCAGTAATAATTAATAATTTTACAGTACTTGAGACAAGCATAAGTACATTTCCAATTTTAATAGCATTGAGTTTTTCAACAGTTGTGGGACTTTTCTTCGGCATATACCCGGCAATGAGGGCAGCCAGGTTAAATCCAATAGATGCCCTTAGATATGAGTAGGTAAGGAATGGAAAATAAAGAAAGGAAAAAAATACTGGAAAATATATTTGAAGATATATATACCATACGACAGAAATTAGCATCTGAGCTGAATCTTCCTTTGCATAAAATTCATATAAGCTACTCCCAGTGGCTGGTACTTAACCTTTTGAGAAAAAATTACAGTTTAAGCATCAAAGACATTGCAGCGTTTCTGGATATTACAAGCAGTGCTGCAACACAGATAGTGGACAGTCTTGTAAGCAGGGACCTTGTTTCCAGAAAACGCAGCGAAGAAGACAGGCGGGTCCTGAAGATTGCTTTATCAAAAAAGTCAGTTGACTATTTAAAAAAATGTTTTGATAAAGCATCCCTGATATTTGATGTGCTTGATAATGATGAGCTGATGCAGTACTGCAGATTAAACAATAAAATAGCCGGTAAGGGAACAATATGTTGATCCAGTGGAATCAAATCTGATAATTTTGGGTTAATCAAGAAGTATCTTTATTTCATTCATTATTTTTAAAGCAGAGCTTTTGGCAACTGACAGAGTTTGCATAATGTTTTCCAGGCCGGCAGACTCCAGTTCCTGGACAAGAATAATTCCGCAGTTAAAGAGCATGTCCTTCTGTTTCTTTTTTAGGGAGGTTAAAATGCTTACAGGATACAGCCTTTTATTTTCTATATAATACTGCAAATTTCTTTTTGAAGGATACTGCCATGCAATTATTTTTAGCTTTACGCAGGATGCATATTTTATGGCATCAGAAGTACATTTAGTGTTGGTTACAAGCCAACCGTGGTATTTGCTGTTATCGCCGGCTGTTTTTTTGAAAGCTTTTTCTATGTCTACAAATCTAGCATGAATGTATAATGCAGTCTTAACGTCTGAATATGTACCCCTATAATTATGATATTTACATTCAATCAGAAAGACCAGATTGTCTTTCCTGGCAACTACATCCACTTCATGGTCCACACAGCAGCCTTTAAGTATCTGTCCCACTTCTATCCGGTAACCGTATCTTGATAGAATCTTTGAAATATATTGTTCAAAAACATATCCCTGCGGTCCCATCTCCATGATAGCCCTTTTCAGGGAATATTTTAATGCGAGCTTATGTTCTATTCTGGATAAGTATTCCATTGCCATCTTGTGAATATCCTCTGTGCTCATACCCTCTCTGATCCTGGGTTTTATATGGGCTATTGCACTTTCGGCCTGTTTTGTGTCTGCCCCTGACCTTATTAAAGAATTCATAAGTTTTTGGGAGTTGAAAT
>JAGYMN010000085.1 GCA_018400395.1 Actinomycetota bacterium | reverse complement strand
GGTTTTATATCTGGTTTATAGATTTAGCAGCACATACCGCAAATTATAATTTCTTTTAATTTATAAATTTACATTTTTATTTAATAAAACAGGAGATATAAATGAAAAGGTATGGTTCAGTTATAAAGATAAAACCGGATAAATTAGAAGAGTATAAAAAACTCCATAAGGATATATGGCCGGGAGTGGCAAAGGTCATAACAGAATGCAATATCCAAAACTATTCAATTTTTCACAAAGACGGCTACCTCTTTAGTTATTTTGAATATACAGGCAAAGATTATGATTCTGATATGAAAAAGATGGCTGCAGATCCTACAACACAAAAATGGTGGGACATCTGTAAGCCGATGCAAATTCCGCTGGATACCCGAAAAGGGGGGGAATGGTGGGCCGAAGCAGAGGAAGTATTTCACCAGGATTAAAGACATTTGATATTAAAAATTAATATATTATTTTTAATGTACAAGGAGATACTATGAACAATGATATTTTTGAAGACCTTAAAAAGGCAATTAAGGAATACGATACCGAAGCAGCAGCAAGCCTTGCAAAAAAGGCCATAGGGGAGAAGATAGAACCTTTAAAATTACTGGATGCAATGACCGTTGCCATAAGAGAAGTAGGTGACGGGTTCGGAAGGGGAGAACTCTGGCTTCCAGATCTTGTCGGAGCAGCAGATGCCATGTCAGCTGCTACCCCGATTATAGAGGAAGAGATAAAAAGGATCGGTGCAAAGAGGGAAAGTCTCGGAACCATAGTGGTAGGAACGGTTTTTGGAGACATACACTCCATAGGCAAAACAATGATATGTACCTTGCTTACTGCTGAAGGATTTAAGGTCCATGACCTGGGCATAAATATAAAAGCCGAGCAGTTTCTGGAGGCTATTAAAAAATACAATGCTGATATTCTTGCTATGTCGGCACTAATGACAATGACTGCACCCGAACAAAGGAAAGTAATAAAATTCTTAGAAAATGAAAATCTGAGAGAAAAAGTTAAAATAATGGTGGGCGGCGGTGCAATAACTGAAGAGTTTTCCAAAAATATCGGCGCAGACGGCTATGACCCGACAGCTCCGGGAGCAGTTAAGTTAGCCAGACAATTAATTGGAAAATAAAGGAGAATCAAAATGTCCAGAGGTTTCATACGTAATTTTCCAGCTTTTAAATTATTAAGTGATGAAAATATTGACCAGATACATAGAGGAACTTTAGATGTACTTCAAAAAACAGGGGTCACAGTCTATAACGATAAAGCATTAAAAGTTTTTAAAAATGCTGATTGCGATGTTGACTTTGATTCCAAAAGAGTAAAATTTCCTCCCGGGCTTGTTGAGGAATGCCTCCGCAAGGCTCCCACCAGTTTTAGAGTCAAAGCAAGGAATCAAAAACACGACCTGCTGCTGGGTCCCAATAATGTCCTGTTTTTTAATTTTCCAGGAACGGATACTGTTGATTTAAATACATGGGAACCCAGAACACCTACAGAGCAGGAGCATATAGATCTTATAAAAGTCTTAGATGCGCTGGAAAATGTACATTTTTTAAACGCTTATCCATATTTTGGATTCAGCGGGGGAATTCCCGAAGTTATGAAGGAAATAGAAGGTGTTGCCCTCAGGATGAGAAATTCAACCAAAGTAACAGTTGCAATCGCAAACAATGACATTGATAGATTTACTATAAAAATGGCAAAATCAATAGGAACAGAAATTTTTGCCAATCCAAATACATCATCGCCTTTAACATATTATACAGATCAGGTCAATGCCTGCTTTCTTGCTGCTGAATATGACCTGCCAAGTATGATATGGGAAGGCGCAACATACGGGGGAACAGCACCTGCAAGTACATCCGGGGCGGTGATTCTCAGTAATGCAGAACTTATCCCATATATAGTTCTTATGCAACTTTTAAAACCAGGTGCCAGAGTCTCAGTGGCAAATCTTGTATTGGCTCAAAATATGGGAAACGGCGCACCGGCTTTTGGAGAAATAGGGGTATCACTTCATAATGTAGTTTTTAATCAGGTATGGAGAAGATATGGGATTCCTACCGTAAGCTCTTCCTGCGGCCCGACAAGTTCAAAGAGAATAGACTTTCAGAATGGCTACCAGAAAATGATGCCAACCCTCCTTTCTGCTATTTCAGGATCCAGTGTACTGCAGCTATACAGCAGTATATATGGTGAGATAACAGCTCATCCAATACAGGCCATACTTGATGATGATATTGCTGGTATGATAGGCAGATTTTTAGAAGGTGTTGATGCAGGCGATGAAGCTTTAGCTATAGACCTTATAAACGAGGTAGGTCCAATACCGGGACACTATCTAGGAAAGGCCCATACCAGGAAATGGTGGAAAAAAGAGCAGTTTGCGCCAAAATCTGCTGATAGGTTAACCTACCCTGAATGGCTCAAAGCTGATAAGAAAAGCTGTATAGAATATGCAATGGACAGGATGGAAAAAATACTATCTACACATAAAGTTGACCCACCATTAACCGAAAAGCAGGAAAGTGATATAGAAGATATATTAAGTGAAGCAAGGAGTTACTACAGAGAAAATGGATTGATAAGCGATGAGGAATGGGATGTTTATAAAAAAAATTTTAAAATATAAATTTAAGATAGAGGTGAAATAAATGTTAAAGGGGTTTACACGTAACTTTAAGCCGTTAGAGATATTAACCGAAGAACAGGTTGAATCAATTCATGGTGGAACACTGGATGTTCTAAGAAGAACAGGAATAAGATTTGAGAGCGAGAAGGCTCTAAAACTTTTTGAAAAAAACGGCTGTCAGGTAGATTACAGCAATAACCGTGTAAGATTTCCGGAAGGGCTTGTTGAGGAATGCCTCCGCAGGGCCCCCAGCAGTTATCATGTTAAAGCCAGAAACCCGGAAAATGATATGATCTGGGGTGGGAACACCACATATTTTCAGGCTTTATCAGGAAGCCAGAGTATTGACCTTGAAACCTGGGAGCCCAGGACTCCTACAAGAAAAGAATTCCACGATGCAATAACAGTTCTTGATGCATTGGGTAATGTCCATATTGTTCCCTGGTATACACCCTGGTTTGGATTTAAAAACGTACCACCTGTTATGGCTATGCCTGAAGGTCTTGCTGCCAGATTTAGAAATTCAAGCAAATTTATATGCGCAAATTATTCAATGGATTGTGAGGTATTTAACATAGAAATGGCCAGGGCAGTCGGGGCTGAACTGCGTACTTCAATGGCTGCAGCACCGCCATTGACATTTTATAGCGACGCAGTTGAGAGCGCCTACAGGATCGTCAATGCCGGATTTATACTTTTGCTGGTATCGGGTAGTGTATATGGCGGGACATCACCTTCTACAATTGCCGGTTCGCTGATTACTGGAAACGCAGAAATAATAGCAGGAATAGTACTGGCACAACTAATAAAACCAGGGACCAGGGTGATAGCCCAGGATTTTTCATTCCCCCAGAATATGCGGGCAGGTTCTCCTGCATTTGGTGATATAGCAATTTCATTGCACCAGGCGGCTTTCAATCAAATATGGAGAAAATATGACATACCTACAGATGGGGGAGTAAGCTATCCCAGCTCTAAAAAAATAGACTATCAAGCAGCTTATGAAAAATCAATCCTATCGTTTACCGGTGCATTGTCAGGGACAAATACCATATGGATACAGGGTGCCTTATACGGAGAGCTGGCATTTCATCCTGTAATGGCTATTATAGATGACGATCTTGTTGGAATGATAGGCCGCTTTTTAGAAGGAATTGAGGTAAATGAGGAAACTATGGCTCTTGACTTAATAAATGATGTTGGGCCCATCCCGGGACATTATCTAAGTAAGGCCCATACCAGGAAATGGTGGAATAAAGAGCAGTTTGTACCAAAAGTTGCTGACAGGTCTACTCCTCCAGAATGGCTGAAATTAGGCAAAAACGATTGTATAGATTATGCAAAAAAAAGATATGACGAAATAATATCTACACATAAAGTAGATCTGCCGCTGACAGATAAGCAGGAAAGTGATATAGAGAGAATATTAAAAGAAGCAAGAGAATATTATAAGAAAAAAGGGTTAATATCCAGTGAGGAATGGGATGAGTATAAGAAGGATTTAAAATCACCGAATTATCCGTATGAATAGTATAATAAAATCGAAAGATAATTTTAGAAATTTTTGATATAGAATAAAGGTAGATGTGAAATCTTATAATGTTGATTTTGAGCCAATAGGGAAAAGGGGAGAATGCAGTAATGATGAATCACTTTTAAGTTGTGCACGCAGGCTGGGAATTGAATTATTGAGCTTATGTGGAGGCCTGGGCAGGTTTGGCTGCTGCAAGGTTCAAATATTAAGAGGGACTGTCTCAAATCCAACATCAAGTGAGGTAAATAATTTATCCAAAAAACAATTAAAAGATGGTTACCGTTTAGCCTGCCAGACTTATATAAAAAGTGATTGTAAGATAAGGATCCCCAATAAATCACTTGCCGGCAAATCACAGCGTATCCAATTAGATGGACCGGAATTTAGTATCGAACTGGAACCGGCAGTTTCTTCTTATCATATAAGGGTTCCCCATCCTTCATTATCAGATTTAAGATCTGATGATAATCGTATCATAGAAACATTATATAAAAATCATAGAGTTAAATGTGAAAGTATTGATTACAAATTACTTCATAATGTCTCTTCACTGATGAGATCCTTGAACTGGGAAGCTCAGGTTTCTGTAAGAGAAAAAGAAATAATAGCCATAAATACCCGGCCCAGCCGTCAGCTTGGTCTTGCCATAGATTTGGGAACTACCACAATAGCAGGCTATCTTGTTGATATTTCTGAAGGAAAAACTTTAGCTACAAAGGGAATCATAAATCCTCAAGTCAGTTTTGGTGAAGATATAGTTTCACGTATTACCTATGCAATGGAATCAGCATCCAAAGCTATAGAGCTTCAAAAAGTAGTACTTGAAGAAATAAATAAATTAATAATTAATTTATGTAAAAGTACAAATAATAGACCTGAACAAATACTGGAATCTGTAATAGTAGGTAATACAGTAATGCACCATCTTTTCCTAGATCTCCCACTTGAATACCTGGCAGTTTCCCCC
>JAGYMN010000084.1 GCA_018400395.1 Actinomycetota bacterium | reverse complement strand
AAAGGTATCTTGGGCGGAGCCTTTAATGATCTCATTAAGGTAGCAAGTTTATATAATAAGAGGCACATACAGTGCCAAACAAACAACCTTACTTTATTAAATTAAAAGGAGAAACACATGGGACTCAGCACAGTAACAATCGTTGACAATTTTGGTGAGGAAACTCAGGCCGCATTCCGTGATGGGGATACACTTGAAAGTCTGCTCAATTTTCTTGGCATGTCCACTGACAACATGGATGTGACGGTAAACGACCGTACCGGGAGTATGAGCTACCAGTTGCAGGATGGGGATGTAATTGCCCTTACCAGCAAGAAAGTAAAATCAGGTGGCCTGTCCACGGTAACAATCGTTGACAACTTCGGGGAAGAAACTCAGGCCGCATTCCGTGAAGGGGATACCCTCGGCAACCTGCTCGGTTTTTTGGGGATGTCCACAGATAACATGGATGTTACGGTAGATGACCGGGCACAGGATCTTGACTACCGGTTGCAGGATGACGACGTAATCGCCCTTACCAGCAGGAAAGTCAAATCAGGTGGCCTGTCCACGGTAACAATCGTGGATAATTTTGGTGAGGAAACCCAGGCGGCTTTCCGCAACGGTGATACCCTCGGCAACCTGCTCAGTTTTTTGGGGATGTCCTCAGACAACATGGACATCCGGGTAAATGATGTCCTTGAGGATATGGATTACGTGCTGGAAGACGGTGATGAAATCACCCTGACCAGCCGTAAGGTCAAATCCGGTAATTAAACTTTAAAACGGCCCGGCCTCGGTATTGTAACCTGAAAAATGCAGCCCTAATAGATTTTAGGGCTGCATTTTTTTAGATTATACTCTTCATTAAATAATTATAAGTCTTTTTGTTATAAGCTACCAGTATAGTATCTAAAACCTATTTTAATTAACTAATAAAGGAGGAGTATAATGTTTCATTTTAATGACTTGGTAAAAGGCATGGATATGCCTCAGGACATGGATATGTCCTTAAATGATGTTACCAGCAAGGTATCGGGGTATATTCAGGAAGTTAATGATGTACGCTGGCAGCGTGCAAAAAACAACAGTGCTTATACGTATCAAAAATATAAGCTTGAGGATGCCTTTGAGTTGATAAAACTTCCTGTACCTAAAGAAGAATTTTTACAGCTCTGTGAGTATTTCATGTCTATACTCAATATTACAAAGCACAACAATTCATCTCATCTGTCTGTAAATGTAAACCCTAATAACCTTTTAAATAACACGTTAGAAGCTTATGTCTCTGAAGAAACTGTTGAGCTAACCAGTCATGCTTCTAACCTGACACAGGCCTTAACCCCATTTAAAGAAAGATTTATTGTAAGGCGCGCAGATAACACAGAGTATGAAAACATTTTAGAAGGTGTGTATGAACGAGTATTATTTCCATGCCAGATATTTACGATCCCTGATATTGTACGTATCAACATAGACCGGCTTGTTACTAATACACTGTTAGATCCGTGTGCCTGGGAAGACCTCTCGCCCACATCTATCTTCCATTTGTACCATATAAAAAATGATAACCTGCAGCATTCCATTTTAAATACCGCCCTTCTTACAATCCCGGAATTAGTAGCAGCCTGCTCTGCTCCTGAATATACCCTCTGTGCTATTCTTGCTGCAGGAGCAATAAGTGCCCCTACATTGGTGGAAGATAAAGATGCAGCTCCTCTTCTTATTGATGTATATGAGCAGTCCTTGATCTCCAGAATTAAGCTCATAAGGACTATAGAATACCTGAATATCTCTTATCTTGGTGTAAGACGCCTGGATGAAAATACATACGGCTCAGCTTTTATATCCTTACCTCAACTTGAACCTATAAGCCTAAATGAATTTCCTACCTGCAGTACAATGCTGGATAGAGAAAAACTCATTCATATCATTTATAATAACATTAATAGTTTGGGAATACTTCAATATAGAGGTTCACAGCGTAGAGGTACTTTGCCTGTAACACGTCTTAGTAGGCTTCCAACACTATCAAAGCGTATTTTAGAAATTCTTACCGTTTTAGAAACTGACCTGAAGGAAGATAGTATTACCGCAGACTCTGTAAGCACAGCGTGCAAGCTTGTATCTGACAGAGCCATAGAAAATATAAAGTACATAGCTACCCGGTACGGAGTGCTAACCAAATTAGACAGACGGCTTGTTATTAAATATGACATAGAAGATGTAAAACTTCCTATGCCACCGCTGCCTGGAACAATACAAGCCTTTATTATCACTGATAGCCATTCAATATGTATTCCTTTCTTAATGGGAATAAATAAGTATAAAGTCCTTACAATGTTATTTCCTAACAATAAAGAAGTGCTGGAATTTTTAAGGGTACGCTACTTTGATAGCCCAACCGACCCACTACAAACCTTAGGTAATATTACAGAGCATTTTAAAACCTTGGGGCAAAAATCCATTGAGTTATTATTTAGCAAAACAGAAATAATTATAGAAACACACATGCAAAACTCCCCATTTTTGGAGTTTACCCCAGGTCCCCCAAGCTTGGTTGATATAACTTCTTACTTTGAAGGTGAAGCTTATAATCCTGGGGATGCTCCTAACAATAAAAACATATTCTGGGAAGTACCCCTGATATATTCTGAGTCTTCCTATAAGCATTCTACTGGTTCAAGAGCTCCTGATAACACGAGCCAACTATCTTTTGGAAAGGTGCAGTCCTACAGATTTAGGGACTACTACTTTAGATTCTTTAACAACATAATGGAGGTAGAAGATTAATGGATATTAATATTGCAGAGCTTGAGCAGCATCTGTTTAACAAGCAAACAAAAATGGATAAGGCCGAAATAGAAAAGGCCATTATTGAAACCCAGCAAAAACTTTACTCATTGATGGCAATGGTAAATAAGTCCAATGAGACAAGCGCTTTTTCTCTTGATCATGATGTATTCAGGGATATTGAAAAGCGTTACCCCTTTCTAAGATCGATACATGAGGATCAAGGTCAGGTTGTAATATCCTGCCGCAAAATGCCCTTGGAGATAAAGGCATCAGTATCCAGCATATCAGATGCCTGGCATGAGGGTACTATATATGTAAGTAACACCGGGTTTGATTTCGATATATTTGCCCGTACTAGAACAACCTCCAGTGACACTACCACTCCTTATAAGTTTTCAAATAATACAAAGGAGATAAAGAAGCATGCGGATATGCTTTACAACCCTTTTATAACAGAATCAATACGTCATGATTTTCTTGGGGTAACTTACCAACCTGTGACCACTTCAAGCAGGCATATGGCACATCCGCATAGTGATGATCGCTACCGGGTATTTTCCAACGTCTGTTATGGTACAAACCTATTCTCAGATCTTTTGTCTAAAGGCATATCAAACAAATCAATGTTTTATAACTTTGTACGTTTTGTCCTGCTTTGGCTGGAAACCGGCAATTTTGAAGATTGGTACGCTAATTTGATAACCCAGAAGTACCAGCTGCAGCCTAACCTGGTAGATGATTCGGATGACCGGGTGGCTATTTGTGATCATCTATCTGAAACCTTTGCAACTCTACAGACATTAATAAGGTTTTTGTATTCATCTGATACACTAGAGTCTTCTTCCGAAATGGAAATCCGAAGGGGTTTACATAATTTTTCACAAAAGCTGCAGGCTCATAGAGACTCTTTAATTCCTTTTATAGGGCGAGGATTTACGGATAAAGAAGGCCAGGCAGCCCGGATAGAGCTGTACAGTCCTGTTAAGAACCTTCGAGCATACATTCAGGATATAGAAGCATTGTTACAAGCAGAAGCTGTTAATATGGGTTATTTAATAGCCAAGTCTGCCACGTATAAGTTGTATAACACCTTTTATGCTGCCTCAGTTTTTGCAGCTGCAAAAGTAGCAAGTGGTTCGCTTCGTCCATTTTGTGATCCTCCTGTAATAAACTTGCTTATAAACGACTTAATGCCGGAAATAGCAGATATACAGTATATGCGGGATTCATTAGACCTTGAATCCGTGTACAACAGCAGGCAATTCTTTAAGGTATTAAATGCACCTTATGTGTTTAATCGTTATTTAAAGGATCATGGCTATCGCTCGGGCTGGGCAGACAAGTATCTGCCGTCAACACCTGTATTTGAAGAACCCGTAGTTTCAGACTATGCAAAAAAATTAATGTTTTATTAACAAACCATTAAACCAACTAATAAACAAAAGGAGAACATCACATGGTATACGTTCCACCCACACAATCAGTAATAACACCGGTTAGTCCTGTAACAACACCTGCAACCCCGGTAAAAAAAGAATATGATTTTTTTGAACCTTTTGTGTTCTCGCCTACCTGGAAGCTGGAAGCAGCTGAGGTAGGCAGCAACTATGCACTGCTCCAAACAACAAAAGGCAAGGAAGCGGATGTGTCCCTGGAAACCTTGGTGAAAGATAATTCCAAGCCTCTTTTGTTCCTGGGCAAACCTATTTATGAAATAATGATGGAAATTGGTAAGTACGCTTCTGATGAATACAATTCGGAAGCTGCCGGGTATATGCTGTGCACACAGCTAAACAGTTACTCCCCGCACTGGGAAGTTTGGGGCCTGTTTATGACAGGGCAGACTGCTTCGGGTGCAGAAGTAGAACTGGAAGGCTCGGATTTTCCAAGGTATCTGGCATATTTAAAAGAGCATTACCCTGAGCTGATGCTGCGAACAGTTGTTATACACTTTCATTTCCATGGGTCTATGGGAGTGTTTTGGTCTTCAGTTGATGTAAAGCAGCAGTATGACCGCTCTCAACTGGCACAGCTTACAGGATACCGGTTTTTCCTGGTTGGTAATGACAAGAAGCAATTGAAAGGAAAATTTATTCAGTATTCTCCGGTGCAGTTTGAAGTTGATGATATAAATATCGGCATCAGCTTCAATAACCCGGCGTACCTGGATTTTAATATTCGAGATCACAAAGAACAGATACACAAAATGGTGGACTCTCTGCTTGAAGTTCAGAAGGTTTACGGTTTGGGAGGTATGGGGGGCTACAACAATTGGCGTAACCCAAACCCGCACTACCACAGTAAATGGTATGATCAGTTATACGGCAATAACAAGGCCTATGGCTTAAGCACCAAAGGTACGAGCACAAAAGAAGAAGATGATGCTCTTGCCGGCCTGCCTGAGTATCTGACTGGCGAGGATGAATGGGGTAATTGGGACCCATCAGTAAAGACAG
>JAGYMN010000083.1 GCA_018400395.1 Actinomycetota bacterium | reverse complement strand
AAAAAAATAATAAAATTATTTTCAATGTTTATATTTCTAAATTTTTTAAAAGAAATAATTTGCAATAATATTATCAATTATCAATTTTATCCTCCGGGATGGGACAATGAAGCAATTTGATATAATCTTACAGGTTTTTGCCGGTCTTGCCCTATTTCTTTTTGGAATCAGGATGTTAAGTAACGGTCTAAAAAAGATTGCTGGCTCAAAGTTAAAAAAACTCCTTGAAAGAATGACCAGCAACAAGTATAAGGGTATCCTTGTAGGGGCAGTAACCACTACTCTGATCCAGAGCAGCAGCCTGACTATGGTTACCCAGATCGGTTTAATGAATGCCGGTTTATTAACACTTGAACAGTCAGTGGGAATAATAATGGGACAGGAAATAGGCACTACTGTCACTGCACAAATAGTTGCATTTCCCATCGGTAATTTTTTCCTTCTAATGATTATTGCCGGCTTCGTCCTGTATATATTTCCAAAGTTTAGAAAATACAGTCAAATAGGACAGATACTTCTCGGTTTCGGCATATTATTCCTGGGAATGAAAACTATGTCAGATGGCGCAAAAGGTATAATGGACTATCCAGTTATTATCGATACCCTGGTAAGATTCGGTTCAATACCTATACTGGGTATATTTGCGGGAGCTATTTTTACAGCAGTCATCCAGAGCAGCTCTGCTACAACAGGCCTTGCAATAGCAATGGGTATGGGCAATGTAATAAGCCTGCCTGCTGCTATTGCCCTGATACTCGGAGCCAACATCGGAACCTGTGTAACAGGATTTATTGCTTCCCTTGGTTCATGCAGATCAGCAAAAAGAGCAGCATTTATTCAGATATTTATGAATGTGGTAACAGTTGCAATATTTATACCCTTTATCCAGCCCTACTCCTCTTTGATAAGCATGACTTCCGCCAGCCTACCCAGACAGATTGCCAATGCTCATACAATCTATAATATCATCTCTATTTTGCTGATATTACCATTCACAGGTTTTTTAGTCACACTGACCAAGAAAGTAATCCCGGGAGAGATTATCAAAACAGAAGAAAGAGGATCAAAATATTTGGATGAAAGATTTTTAAGAACTCCTTTTATGGCTCTTTCTCAAGCTTCCAGGGAAATAAACAGGATTTCTAAAATTGCTTTAAACATGCTGGACCTTTCCAATAGAGCATTGATCAAAAATGATGAAAAAGCTGCTAAAGAAGTTTTTAAAAATGAGGATTTAATTGATGACCTTTGCTATTTTGCAGAAAATTATGTTGATAGAATCCCGACCAATGAACTAAGTGAGAAAGAATATCAAATGCATATCAAGCTATTGCATGCTATTACAGATATAGAAAGAACAGCAGACCTCTCAAATAATATAGCTGTTTCTGCAATGGATAAAATAAGTAAAGAAGAAAAGTTTACAGAAATAGCAAAAAAAGAAATGGACTTAATGTTTAAAAAAGCAAGGTCGGCATACAATGATTCTATAAGATCTCTTAAAAAAGATGACAAAGAACTGGCTAAAAAAGTAATTGAGCTGGAAGATCAGATCGATGCTTCCGAGAAGAAATTCAAAAAAAACCATATAAGAAGACTAAAGGAAGGCACATGTGATGTCAGAACAGATGTTATATTTACAGATACCTTAAGAAACCTTGAAAGAATTGGCGATCATGCCGACAATATTGCAAGTAGCGTTTTAACAAATTTTACAAACCGCTAATATAATCAGTCTGCTAATTCCTCTTAATGACCAACTGCTGAGCTTAATTATTGAAAAGAATATGGATACAAAATTATTATGGAGGCGGAACCCCGTATTACACAAATATGCTAACAGAAGTATAAAGATCAAGTAACACTTATAATTTTTATTGAATCCTTCATATTTTCTGCAAAAACCAATCCAAATAGTCGTTTATTTTTCCCACCAGATAAAATGGCAGGTTTAAAAGAAAATATTTCTTTCCCCTTATTGTCTTGACTGTATCAATTGATAATTTACCAGAATACACTCTTACTGCATAATTATGCGGAGCCCTATCAATGTATTCATGCAATGATCTTAGTCTGCCTGCTTTCCCTTTTTTAACTTCAATAGGTATAAGATAATCATTAAAAGGTATCACATAATCAACCTGGGCACTTGATTGTTTTTTTTCTCTTACCCAGAACCCGACTTTCTTTATAATACTTTGACTTTCTGCCATCAGTTCCTGCCCCACTATGTGCTCAGCAATTTTTCCTTCACAAAAGCTATCCAGATCCCTGGTGCCGAATAGTTCCTTTTGGAGTCCTGCAAAATAATTTATTAGTCCAGTATCAAGGATATGCAGCCTTGGAGATTTTTTATTATCAGGTTCAATTGGAATGTTAACCGCAGTTGTAGGATACATTAAATATATTAACATTGCTTTTTCAATTATCTTTAAGGCCTCAGACATTTCTCTTGATCTATATTTTGAATGGCCAAATCCTTCAAAGCTTATTCTTTTAGCTGCCGAGTAAAAAGAATTTTCTATTGCATGCCTTATAACATTGGCAATAGTATTGTTCCTTGCATATTTTTCAACATCATCGAGGTATGATGTCAGGAGGCTTTCATAAACTGTCCTTAGCCCGGCAATATCTCTATCCTTTTTATATGTTTTTACAACTTCCGGCATTCCTCCGATTAATGTATACTGATAAAAATCCTTCAATAATTTTTCATGAGCAAAATCAGGAAAAGGCATTTGTTTTAAAATATCAAGAGATGGGATATTTTCTATTGCATTTAAATATTCCCTGAAGTTCAAAGGTTTCATATATAAATATTCTACCCTGCCAACAGGAATGTTTATATTTTTACTGATAAGTGATTCTAATAGAGAGCCTGCTGCAATAACGTGATAATATCTTGTAGATTTTGATTCATAAAAATATCTTAACATGGAGACAGCTTCAGGAGAGTTTTGTATTTCGTCTATAAATATAAGCAGCTTCCCGCTGGAAATTGCTTTATTCTTCTCTAAAAAAATAGCCTGGACAAGTTGATCAATGTCATATCCTCTTTGAAAAATTCTACTCTCTGATCGAATATCAAGATTTAAATAAATATATTGTTCAAACTTCTTTGAAAAGATCTCTACTGCCGTTGTTTTACCTACCTGCCTGGCACCACGCAGTATAAGAGGCTTTCTATTGGATCTTTTTGCCCATCTATCTAATTCTTCTATTATTTCCCGATCAAACATTGTTATACTAGATAATTGCTATAAAGTAAGCGATATTATTTGATATTTATGTAATAAAGTAAGGGTTATTATATTAAATTATTGTATAAAAGTAAAACTAAATAATACTTGAACTTTTTAAGCCTGTAATTTCATTGAATTTTCCTACACCTTGAAGAAGAAATATTTTAAAAGTCTATTCTTTATTATTTGCCAGATAATCCTGAAAATCATGTATCATTAGTATTGGGTTATATGATGTATTTAGGATCTGGAGGCGGCACTGGATTAGTTTCATTGTTATAGTCAATAATTCTATGAAAAGAGTAAGACTGCTAATATTTAATATAAACTGCTGTGTAAATCACCCTTTAATAAAGCCCTTTGCTTTCAGTACATCATAATGGAATTCTTCTCTAAATGCAGTATATTTTTAACACTTATAAAAAATTAGTTATAGATTACAAATCATAATATAAAAATCATCTAATGACCTATTGTGATAACTAACTATTTTTTAACTTCTTGTTTTAATAATTTCCTTGATCCATGCTGGATCCTGTCGCATTGGTAAAACTGCAATTATATATGCAAACTCTTCAACTATGTCATAATAAATAATGTAGGGAAACCGTTTTGCAAGCATTTGATATAAACCATACTTCTTTTTATGAATACCTGCATAAATTATGAGAGATTCGAAATCTGCAATCAGGCTATCCCAAAAGTAATTACCAACTCCGGGGCTTTTCCGCTCATAAAACATTCTTCCATCATCCAGGCCAGCAACTGCTTCTTTGATAACTGAAACACCCTTTATCTTAATCATTTACGCATTGCTTTCAATTTATCTATAGAAATAAATTCTGCTTTACCATTTTCCATCTTCCTTTTTCTCTCTTTAACTATTTCCCTATGCCATTCCGGAGTTTCTATTTCGGATCCTTCATATAAAATAGAATTCCAAAGTTCCTCCATGATCCGCAGGCGTTCTAATATACCCATCTTTTTAATGATAATATTCTTCATCTTACTCCTCATTCTTAAAATAATCCTTCATTAGTCATTCATTTATATAATATAATACTATTCTGCTATTTACAACTGTTAGCGCATTTATTCAAATAGTCAAACATGTTATTATTAACTAAATCTTTCGTAAGCCTTAATCTATTATCCCTTAAACTTATCTCTTGGATTATTAAGAATTTGGAGAATAAAAAATACTTTTTACATAGAAGAAGACTAATTTACCTGATATTATTGGAGGCGGCACCCCGTATTACACAAATATGCTAACAAATGTATAAATCAGGTTTTTTGCAATTTAAAATACCGTATTATTATCCATTTCATAATATGGCAAAAAAAGTACTTCTGTATTTTCAATCTTTACAGAATCTTTATAATCCAGATTTACAATAATTGCTTTTTTGGGATTATATTTTTTTATAAAACTCCTTAATGACCTATTGACTTCAGGAGACTTCATAAATTTATATTTTACCTCAACAGGAATATGATTATAACCTAATGATAATATGAAATCCACCTCAGCTTTATCGAGAGTCCTCCAGAATTTTATTGAAACCATACCAGGAGGATAAATATTCCTAAGGATGTTATATATAAAATTTTGAAATAGAAAGCCCGGTTCCAATAAATCAGCATAGCCTGTAAACAGCCCGGAAGAATAATTTTTTAATCCAATATCGTGAAAATAATATATTGGAGATCTGGTTATTTCTTTCCTTATATTCTTGAAGAATGGATTTACCCTATTTATTATAAATGTCTTTTCCAGATACCATAAATATTTTTTCAGTGTTTCAGATGCTATATTCAATGTATTTGATATCTCATGGTAGTTAACCAGTCTTCCTATCTGTGAAGCCAGCAATTTGCCAAGATCCGATATCTTCTCAGTCTTCTGAATCTTAAGTAGTAAAGATATATCCTTTTCGATATAGCTCTGATATATCTCATCCATCTCTTTTCTTTTTTCTTCTATTGATCCCGCTGTTATCACTCTGGGATATC
>JAGYMN010000082.1 GCA_018400395.1 Actinomycetota bacterium | reverse complement strand
GTTCCAGATTTATGGTCCCGGATGGATCAACACCGAGAAAGTCAATATTATCAGATAATGAGAGCTCAACCGAAGTGATTTCTGCGTCCTCATCATTATCGTTTATTATACGGTATTCTATTTCAAACTTATCTCCGAAACTGAAATCTTTCTGTTCGAAGTCATGGGTTACCTCGATATCTTTTTTCTTACCATTGTATTCATAAAACACAATTGGTTCATCCATCCGCTCCCACCTGTACCTTAATATATCTTTTACATTGAAAGCAGCTATGAGCTCCTCCTCGATGTTTACAAAATATATTTTCCTGCCTTCTTCCAGATTTTTAACAACATCATCCGGCGTGTACCTTTCATCCTTATGGGTTATGATAGTCACTTTTTTATCAGACCTTTCATAAATGTTTATAAATTCACCTATGTTGGACGAAGAAGAGACTACATAGATCAGGGAACCGTCTTCAACGTGGTCAAATATCTGATTCCAGAATTTATATATTTCCAGCGGTTCTGAACGGTCTGCCTTTTTATAATTTTTTGCTGCAAGAAGGGCGGGAGATGCCATGAAAAGGATAAATAAAACAATGATTACAAGAAAACTGAATATCTTGATTCTTTTCGGCATGCCTTTATATTTTAAGCTGCCGTGCGCATATGTTCCCTCATATCCGGTTTTTATAAATAAGCCGGTGATCCGGTCATATATAAAGAGAAATCCATATGATATATAAATCGATATTATAATCAGAGTATTCAGAGTATAATTTGCAGGCATCCATCCCAGGTAAAGGATCGTTATCAGCAGGTTGAGAAATATCAGGAAAATCGAGGAGGCGGCAAATTTCCAGTTTTTCCTGAAAAGATAAATAATACCCAGTAATGCAATAATTAAAAGCAGGAGCCCCAGGTTACTGTAGATTATCTCAATAAATTGTTTCCCTGCAGTTGCAAAACTTTTGATGTCCCAGTGGTTAAAAGTGCTGCCGTGTACCCTCCCGTCGATATTTCTGCCGGTAATGTAATAAATAAAATTTCTTACACTATTTACAGGCCCGTAACCCTGAAGCGATCTTATCGGAAGCCACCCGTAGAGGGTGAGGGGCATTAAGAAAAATAGAATACCTGTAAACACCACTTTTAAATTCTTAAACATGCCCGGCTTTACAAGGATTATGTATAGAATAAATGCCGGCATGATAAAAAAAGCAAGCGGATGATTGGTAAGGCTCAGGCCGAGTGCGGCAGCAAAAAAATACAGTTTTTTCCTTCCGGGTCTTTCAGCATATAAAAACATCGAAAAAAGTATAAGGGCTATAAAAAAACTGTTTAACGTATCAAATTCAAGCCTGTTTGCAACAGTCCAGTAGTCAAATAAAAATGCAAAAGTAAGCGAAGCTGCAAAGCTTATAATCACATTTTTAACAAGTTTATTGACGGCAAGGAAAATGAATAGGATGGTCAGAGCGCCGAAGACCGCTGATATAAGGTTCAGCCTGTAAGAAAGTTCACCAGCAGGTATTATTGAAAAAAGCTTCCCTATAATTGAGAACGCGGGATAACCAGTAGGTACCATTACCTGCATTATGGGAAGGTGAAGGGCATACCATGTGGTATCGCCGCCGACAAGTTTTCTTTCCAGTGTCAGGATATAGATGATAAGAGGTACGGCAAATGAAAGTATTGAAAATATCAGTACACGGTATTTAAGAAATATATTTTTTATCCTATCAGCATAATTTATCATTTTTTAGTATCGGTCTCCTGCCAGTACCGGTTGATAAATTTAAATCCGGAAAGGAGCATATCCTTAAATACTTTTGAGGTTTTTAAACTTAACAAATGATATCAGAAAACTATTTTTAAAGAAACCTTATAATTTGAATTTTGATACTGAGTGATGGGTAGCGTTTTATCTTGCGGAAAGTCCACTATAATGGGATAATATTTTGAATTTAGAGTAAGGATTTATTTTTGAATCTTGAAAATAAAATAAAAAATCAAGACCGGTGGGAAAGCGTGGCGTGCAACCTTTGCGGATCCGAAGATTACAGGGTTTTAATAGAGCCGGTCGTAAAAGAATTTGATCCGCTGGAAGTCATGACTGCCTCTAAGGGGATAATGGGCACACAGAGAATCGTACGCTGTTCAAATTGCGGTCTTGTCTATGTAAACCCGAGGGTGAGCGCTAAAATTGTGGATCACAGTTACAGGAATTCAAAAGACGAGGTCTATGTAAAGGGTTCTGCGGGGAGGCAGAGTACTTTCAGGAGGTATGTTAAAAAGATAGAAAAATGGCGCAGACCTCCCGGAAGGCTTCTCGATATTGGCTGCGCGGCAGGTTTCTTTGTCCATGAAGCAGGGAATGCAGGATGGGACGCAGCCGGTGTCGAACCCAGTAAATGGCTGGTTGAATGGGGGATAAAAAATCTTGGGGAGAAGCTTTATGCAGGTACCTTAAGGCAGTGCAGGTTTAAGGAAGGTGAATTTGACCTTTTGACTATGTGGGATGTGCTGGAGCACCTGCCTGATCCTATCGGCGAGCTGTATGAGTGCAGCCGAATCCTGAAAAAGGGAGGGATGATTATTATAAACTATCCGGATTTTGGAAGTTTGCTGGCAAGACTTATGGGGCGGCGGTGGTGGTTTTTATTATCAAATCATCTATATTATTTTACGCCTGACACCATGAGGAGATATCTGGAGAAGGCCGGCTTTGAGGTAAAGCGGTTTGCCCCGCACTGGCAGACTCTGCCCCTGGGCTATCTTTCAAAGATACTCAGCATATACAGCCCCAGGCTGTCAGGTATCAGCGTACGCTTTTTTGATGTTCTGAGACTGGGAAATATCCCCATACCTTATTATGCAGCACAGACCAATGTCATTGCAGTAAAAAAATAAAACTGAAGAAGAATATGGACAGCAATACAAAAGATAAAAAACGCAAAGCGGTAGTCCTGGGGGCGGGAGCTACAGGTCTTGCTGCAGCATGGAGGCTCGCACAGAATGATTTTAATGTAAAAGTTTTTGAAAAAGAGGATCATATAGGCGGACAGGCCTGGACATTCAGGCATAACGGCTTTCTAACCGATCTCGGCCCCCATAAGATTTTCTCAAATCTGGATTATGTGATGAATGTAATAAAGGATCTCCTGAAGGATGATTTAATCAAGAGAAAGAAAAGGAGCAGGATCCTGGTCAATGGCAAATATATAAACTTTCCGGTAAAACCGAAAGAGATGGTTACTGTTTTGAAGCCCTGGCAGGGTGTCAGAGTGATTTCAAATTTCCTGTTTACCATAATGTCGCCGGATAGTAAGAAAGCTGAAGTCAATAATTATGAGGACTGGATTATAAAACATTTTGGCCGGGTGATGTATGAGATGTTTGTAAGACCCACTACCGAGAAAATATGGGGTGAATCCCATTCACTGGGAGTAGAGCTGGCGGAGACCCGTATAAGGGTCCCCAATATAAAGGAGATGTTTAAAGAGGTTGTGCTGAAGAAAAAACCCGGGCGGGTTGTTAATGCTGAGACATTTTTTTATCCCAGATACGGAATAGGCATGATCCCGGACAGAATGTGCGCAAAGCTTAAAGAGCTGGGCGGCACAGTAAAATGCGGCATATATCCCGTAGAGATAAAGACAGCCGAAGGACGTGTAAACAGGATAAAATGGTCGGACGGCACATACGAAGATATTGGCAAGGATGATGTACTCATTTCTACTATACCAAAAAAGGATTTTATCGATATAATGGATTCTTCTCCGGACGAGGATACCGGCATCGCACTTTCTTCTCTTAAGGAAAGAAGCATAATACTGGTGTATATTGTTGTCAACAGGCCATTTGTGACCAGTGACAACTGGATTTTCTTCCCTGAAAAGGAAATAGCATTTAACCGGCTTTTTGAGCAAAAGAACTGCAGTCCATTTATGTGTCCGGAAGACAGGACAATAATCTGTCTTGAAGTCACATGCCACCTGGATGACCCTGTCTGGCGCACTTCAGTCAATGACCTTTACAATAGAGTTGTGGAAAACCTCAAAACGGTGGGTCTTGTAAGGCCGGAAGATATTGTAGATCATTTCCAGGTAAAATTGCCCCATGCTTATCCCATTCTTGATATCTATCACAAGGGCAATCTTGAGACAGTCATGGAATATTTTGACAGGTACGAGAACCTGTATTCGATTGGAAGGCAGGGAGGTTCGATATACGGGGGTGTCCCTGACTGCATGGACATGGGATTTATTACGGCTGATTTTATAATTTCGGAGAGGCCCCATAATCAATGGAAGGCTGAACGTGAAAGGTTCAATGGATACATAGTGATTGATTGAGTGTTATATTTTACGGTTAGATTTAAAATTATGTTTTATTCCGTACGGATGATTTTTTAACAAGCTTTTTTATTTTTATAAGCCTGTATATATTCATTTCGCTTTTTGTTTCAAACTTCTTCCTCAATAAATTAATTGGCTGCCTGAGTGTTTTGACAGGATGAAAGATAAGTTTGAATAATAGAAATTTCAGGTATGTTATATTTCTAAACCTGCATAACTGGGGATAATCATCCCGCCATGTAGGAGCAAAAGTCAGTTCAGAGTAATCTGAATATCCTTTAAACAGATCAAATGTTTTTGTCCCGGGTATAGGGGTCATGATAAAAAGCGCTATTTCATCTATCCCTGCCCTGGTAAGCTCTTTTATATATTTTTGTGTTAAGAACCGGTCACGGCTGTCTTCGCCGGGAAAACCGAGGACAAAGCATGCCTGTGACCTGATTTTTAATCTGTTCATCTCCGATGTCATTTCCAGGGCATATTTATGTTTAAAAGGCTTGTTCATAAGTTTCAGTATTTTTTTTGACCCTGATTCCGGTGAAAAAGAAATGTAATCACAGCCTGCCTGTTTCATCAGGCCCAGGGTGCCTGTGCTGATGGTTTCAATTTTGCTTCCTGATGCAAGTTTCCATGTTATTTTCAGGCCGCGGTCAATTATCAGCCTGCATATATCAATGATCCTTTTTTCATTTGTTGTAGGGTTTAAATCTTCCAGATGAAATTCAGATACATTATATTCAGCAGAGAGAGATTCAAGTTCATCTACCACATTTTCGGGGCTTCGTGCCCTCCACTTATTGTTGTTCATAGCAGGGACAACACAAAATGAGCAATTAAATGGGCATCCCCTGGATGTCATTACTGAAAGGTAATTTCCATGCATGGGGCCGTGAGCGTATCCAAGTTTCCAGTAATTTTTAACCGGGAACATATCCCACGCAGGAAGCGGAAGGGAATCCAGATCAATATTAATATCTGTATCATCGTTTACTACATATCTCCCCTCATTATCTTTATAAATAATGCCCGGGATAGAACTGATCGCAGAGTTGCTGCCCTGTTCCAGGCTGTCTATC
>JAGYMN010000081.1 GCA_018400395.1 Actinomycetota bacterium | reverse complement strand
GACCATAAAACATATCCTGAATATTTAAAAATAAAAATAAATACTTAATTTTTACAGGGATTTCAATTTTTTTATGTATGATGTCCATGGTAACGGTTTTTTCCTGGTCGCCAACTTTTTTTAGAATTGATAAATTATTTGATCTTTACAGCGCAAGCCTTATTGTGTCTTTGTTCTGGATAGGCATACTTTTAGGAAGACTGGCGGTAAGCCTATTATCATATAAATATAAATCCGGTAGTTTACTTATAGGTTTATCTATTATTAGCATATTTGGTCTGGCCCTTTTAATTTTTTCTTCAACACGAATAATAAATTTTATTGGAGCAGTAGTAGCAGGCCTGGGTTTTTCAGGAATAATACCATTAATGGTTTCCTCTACAGGTTTAATATTTAATTCAGAAAAAGATATCGCACTGACCATACTTTTTGTCTTGCAATTTTTTAGTGGCGGTATGGCTCCTTTTTTAATTAGATTTTTAGCCAGTCACAGCCTTTTTATTTCAATGTTAATAACAATTATATTTATGGTAATCTTTTTTGTTCTTGCAATTATAAGGAAATATTATATAAAAACCCTGAAAGAATCTTAATCCTAAAACTTAACTTATAATAAAATATTGATATTCAGAAGATCCTGCAGGCTTAGAAAATTATCTTTTAATCTTGATGCCCTACTATCTCTTCCTGAAATATCTGAAGAATCTATCCTGATAATGGTCAAAAACTCCCCACCGGTCGAGTTCTTCTTTCAGCCTGTTTGGTTTAATCTCATTTTTCTCAAATAATTTAAACAGGATCTCTATCTCCCTGAGAGCAGCGACTGGTATTCCTGAGCCGTCTCTTTTTACAACAGGGAAGCCGCGGCTGTTAATACCTATAGCACTCCTTTCCAGCATATCCGGAAGCTGTGAAAAATATGCACTCCTGGTCATAAGCTCCTGGGTAAACTTTGAAAGCGATACATCCCAGAACTCATCTACACCTTTTATTACCGCAGTATTTTTATCTTTTCTCTTTTCTATGTCACTGATAATTCTTTTTAATACTTTCTCAAATGATTCAGATACTATATCAATCTTTTCTGTATTTTTTGCAAGCCTCAGCCTGTATAGAATCATAGCAAGATCACTATCCTCAGAAGCAAGCATATCAAATGCTCTTCTTGCTTCTTCACTAAAACCTTCAACTCTGAGCATATACGATGGGGTAAGGAGTTTTGGTTTCTGCCATGTTATCTTACCCTCTCTGACTATAGTCTCGGAGTCCTCGCTTCTGCCTTCAAATTGGAGGTACATTGGTACAGCAAGTAAATAATATCTCACGGTTGTAGAATGATAAGATGATATCAACTCTTCCGGATCAAGGACCACCTCTGTATCTTTCAGGGCCTTTCTAATTTTTTCATTTAAATCCATCTTATCTTTCAAAAACCTTTCTGATACAAATTATATCGTTGAAAACATCATTATTAATAAAACTATTTTTTATGTCAATGATTCATAAATCTCTGAAAAAAATCTCAAAATTTATTTCAGATTATAGAATGCCTCCAGGCCCGGATAGAAAGCTTCTTCATCCAGATCTTCTTCGATACGGAGTAGCTGGTTATACTTGCAGACCCTGTCAGTTCTTGATGGGGCACCTGTCTTTATCTGTCCTGCATTGAGGCCTACAACAATATCTGCAATGGTAGTATCTTCGGTTTCACCTGACCGGTGCGATATTATTGCTGTATATCCGGCCCTGTATGCCATTTCTATTGCATCTATTGTCTCGGATAATGTGCCTATCTGATTTAATTTTATGAGAATAGAATTGGCAACACCCTTCTCTATTCCCTTTTTTAGCCTGCCAGTGTTGGTGACAAAAAGGTCATCTCCTACGATCTGGATACTTTTACCCAGTTTTTCGGTAAGCAGCTTCCAGCCTTCCCAGTCTTCTTCTGCCATCCCGTCTTCTATAGAAATAATTGGATACTTTTCAACCAGTTCTGTATAATAATCTACTATACCGGCGGATGTCAGCGTCTTACCTTCTCCCTGAAGTTCATATTTTCCATTTTTAAAAAATTCTGTTGAAGCTGGATCAAGAGCTATATATACATCCTTACCTGGTTTATAACCTGACTGCTCTACAGCCTTTATTATATATTTTATGGCGTCTTCATTTGTGTTAAGATCAGGGGCAAAGCCTCCCTCATCACCTACTGCGGTGCTTAACCCTTCTTTCCCAAGCACTGATTTTAACTTATGAAATACCTCTGAACTCATTCTGAGAGCTTCCATAAAGGAATGTGCACCCAGGGGCATTATCATAAATTCCTGAAGATCTACGCTATTGTCAGCGTGTTTTCCTCCATTAAGTATATTCATCATAGGAACAGGAAGTATATGTCCATTGACTCCGCCAATATATCTGTAAAGCGGCGTCTCAAGCGACAGGGCAACAGCTTTTGCGACAGAAAGTGAAACACCCAGTATCGCATTTGCCCCAATTTTCGATTTATTCTCAGTGCCGTCCAGCTCCAGCATGACACTGTCTATCTCCCTCTGATACAGGGCATCCATTCCTTCAAGCTCGGGGGCTATAAATGAATTGACATTTTCAATGGCATTTAAGACACCTTTCCCCTCATATCTATTTTTATCTCCATCCCTCAGTTCTACTGCCTCAAAAGCTCCTGTTGATGCTCCCGAGGGGACTGCGGCTCTTCCTACCGTCCCATCATTAAGTTCGGTTTCCACCTCGATTGTAGGATTACCCCTGGAATCCAGTATCTCTCTTGCCTGTATGGCTGCTATTTCCGTCCACTCGCTCATTTGTAATCTCCCTTTTTGATGTTTTGGCTAAATAATTAAAACCTAAGGTATTATATCACAATAATTTTCTTACATAACACTATTTGGAAAATAATATCTTTTAGCTGCTATTTGATAAATCAAAAAGCTTAAATTAATTATAAAGGCAGAACCTTTATCAATTAAAAGGCCTGCCTTTATATAATTATTTTTTATTCTAAGGATTCTATTTCTTATCTATTTTCCTTATTTTCCTTTTCCTCGCCCTTATTATAAGCCAGATTATTATTATAATTATTGCAACAATCAAAATGACCGGACTTGCAGCTATAATAAATATTACAACAAAATTAAAAACCGTCACCGCTCCTCTCAACCCTTTTTTTAATGCTTCAATAAATCCCCAGCCAGCTGATTCGGAAATCGGTTCGGGTTCGTGAATATATACGTCTATAGTTGAGAAAGAAACCATATTGTCAAGATAATTCATTCTTCCCTTTATCATCTCTATCTGTTCCTGAACATTACTAAGCTCCCTCTGCACCTCTATGCTATCACTGACATCGTCTGATTCTGCCATAAGTTCGAGAAGAACCTCTTCCTGGGCTTCCATATTTCTCAACCTGCTCTCAAGATCTGTATATTCCTGGGTTACGTCCTGGCCTGATACCGATATGCTTTTTACAGTACCCATATCTTTTATCAGATCAAGCGCAGAATTATATCTGTCGTGGGGTATTCTTATGGTAATATTGCCGCCAGTAAGGTTGCCCTCTGAATCAGAATAGCTGCTGGTATGGGAGACAAAGCCCCCATTTTTTTCAGCAAGCCGTGTAACGTCAAAAACTATCTTTTCAAACTTTCCTTCACCTACTTCAAGATCAATATAAGCTGTTTTTATAACCTTACGGCCTTCAATACCTGCAGTATCACTGTATTTTGCCTCTTCTCTATATGCGTCCTCTTCAGCTGCTGCATAATCTTCCTGCGTCATTTCTCTTGAAGGGGCTTGCTCTACTAATTCCTCTTCCACCATGACAGGAAATTCTTCTTCTGAAAAACCTTTCCCTTCCGGAGCAGCCAGTCGATTATCCATTGCGCAGCCGGTAGACGCTGCAATCAGCACTACTGCCAGAATAATAATCAGTATTAGAAATACTTTATTAATGCCCTTTAAATTCATTTAATGCTCCCTTCTGTTTTCTTAATAATAAAAGTATTTTATTCGCAGTTCAAATGCTTTGCAATTATCATTATATATATTCGCAGCTATATAATTTTAAGCGGGGTAACAAAATAGGCCGAATTATTAATCCGGCCTATTTTAAATAAATGTATGAAATCACTATAATATATCAAATAATGACCAAAAACAGTATAATATCAATTTGAACATTATTCTATATTCTTTTCACTTCATAGATAAAACTTGCTAAGTAAATTACTTTTCTGCATTTACCATTTCTTCGACTTTTCTTACATCAACTTTTGCAGGTCTTCCATTTCCGCCTGCTTCTCTTTTTAAGCTGTCGATCTCATCCTGCATTTCATTTACCCTCGCAAAGAGTTTCTCTACCATGTCGTCATAAGCATCAATCACTTCATCTTTACTCATGTCTTTAAACTCTCCCAGACATTCTTTCATCTCTTTTTCCCTCCTTACTGCTTTTCGTGCCAGTTTTAAAGTATTCGAAAGCAACATGGCAATTGTCATCGGACCTACTCCACCTGGTACAGGAGTAATGTATGAAGCTTTCGGTTCCACATTTACAAAATCTACATCGCCTATTAAAGCGGCGCCCTTTTTATCAAAATCCTCTTTACGCCATTTCAGAAGTTCCGGCCCGGCTTTATCTCTGGTAATCCTGTTAATACCAACATCTATAACTACTGCACCCTCTTTAACCATATCCTCTTTTATAAGATATGGAACCCCTGCTGCTACTACCAGTATATCTGCTCCTATGGTATGTGACTTAAGTTCATTGGTTTCAATATGACAGATTGTCGGTGTAGCCCATTCATTCAGGAAGAGCAGGCTCATTGGTTTACCGACTATTTCGCTGTGACCTACTACGGTAACATCTTTCCCTTTCATCGGGATATTGTATCTTTTGAGCATCTCCATTATCCCCGCAGGTGTTGCAGGAACAAGAAAATCCTGTTTTGCTACCAGACTTCCCATATTCATTGGATGGAAACCATCTACATCTTTTTCTGGAGCAATAGACTCCAGCACCATTCTTACATCTATCTGTCCTGGAAGAGGAAGCTGAACAAGAATCCCGTGTATGTCCTGCCTCTTATTAAGTTTTTCTATTTCCATTAAAATATCGATCGTTTTAACAGTATCATCCATTTTTATAGTCTCTGAATGTATCCCCACCTGTTCACACGCTTTTGCCTTACTGTTTACATAAACTCTTGAAGCAGGGTTTTCACCTACAAGGATTACACCCAGGCCCGGTCTCGAGCCATTTTTCTTTTCATACTCTATTATTTCATCTTTTATTTCGTTTTTTATGTCTTCGGCTATCTGCTTTCCGTCTATTATTATTGCCATTTAACTCACTCCAATTAAAAATATAAGGTTTTCCTTATTTACTTTCCAGCAAATAAATTCGTATTGA
>JAGYMN010000080.1 GCA_018400395.1 Actinomycetota bacterium | reverse complement strand
ACCTTACAGTCACTATTATCATGGATAAAATCCCACATTTTCTTGTATTTGGGTTTAAACAGTTCTCTGAATATGTCCGGCGACATCCATCCTCCATCATTTCCTCCAAGGTCATCTCCTCCAAATACAAGTATGTCTACATAATCTCCAACTCCTTTTATAACCCTGTCCAATAGTTTTAGGTATCTTTCCATCAATCTTGCATGCAGTCTTTCTACTCCTTTTTTATCTATATAAATATCAACCAGGAAGTTTTCAAAATTTCTAAGATAGGTACCTTTTTCAAAAAGACCGCATCCCACAATAAGGAGTACTGCATAATCAGTATTGTCGTGAAGATCCTTTATATTTTTTATAAATAATTTGTACTGGTCCTTATCAAAAATATCCAGGCTCCATTCCGGATCAGGAATAGACCACATTTCCCTTGTTAAATCTTCTTCGACAATATTTTCAGGAATCTTATCCATATCCTCGTATGGCCTCCAGGCCTGGTCTACATAGAGGGAGGATCCTGGTTTTTTACCCAGTATAATACCTTCATCATTTTTTAAATACACAGTCTGATCTTTACCTATTTCTACATTCAGGTACCCGGGGATAAGGCATTCTGAACCGTCATTTAAAGTCCATTTTCTCCACTTACTGCTATCCTTTAGAAATCCCTGACCGGCATCAATAGCGTCAATATGAAACATATCCATAACTTCCTTTTCAGGAAATGAGAGCTGCTGAAGAAAGTCATACATTCTTGGCAGACTACTGTTAATATTCAATTTTTTCCTTAATTTGTTATAGGCTATGGCTGCTATACCGGTGGAACGCATACCTCCAAGGTCTATAGGTACCCTGTCAGCTTCTCTGTGGTCTATTGCCATTCTAACTCTTTCCCTGGAATTCATGATACCTCCAAAATATACTAAAAGATTTTTATTATTTTATAATCATAATCAATATTCTATTTTATATTTTTAAAAACAATATTAAATTTACTCATTGGATATTTGAAGCACCATTCCCTGAATAAAGTATTTCCTCAGCAATATAAACAATAATATTGTTGGTATTGACGTGAATATCGCACCGGCCATAGCATATGGTATAATTGTACCGCCACTCGGACCGGACATCGATGCCAGAGCAATCATAATAGGCCTGGTGCTTCTGGAACGTGTAAGTATCATTCCAAATAAAAGATCATTCCATATCCATGTCATCTGGAACAATGCAATTACGGCTGTTGGCGCAATAGATTGGGGGACAAATATATGTAAGTATAATTTGAATGAATTACAGCCATCCAGTCTTGCAGCTTCTTCTATTTCCCTTGGAATAGTAGTATAAAACCCCCTGTAGACAAATAAACTAAATGGTATACATATAGCTGAATAAAAAAGTATCATACCTATCCTGGTATCATATAATCCTATGGTATTAAACATTTTATATAATGGGATCAAAAAGATCTGAAACGGGAATAATGTACCGCTATAAATAATCAGGAATAATGGAAAATTAAATTTTGGTTTCAGCCTTATAATGCTGAATCCTGCCAGCGAAGCTGCAATAATCGCTATAGTCCCCCCTGCTACTGCGTATATTATTGAATTAAGAAAATGCCTGTGTAATTTGTAGATACTAAATACATTCTTAAAATTCTCGATTAAAGAGAATTCAGAGGGAAGCTCATAAAATTTTTGATTTATAAAATCTTCTGGAGACTTAAAAGCTGCTAAAAATGATGTCCATATTGGGAGCAGCCAGATAAGGATCAAAATTATAATAATGATGTATAAAATGCTCTTTTTTAAAACCATTTCCGCCCTCTTAATAATATAACATATCTTTTGAGGCCATCCTCTTAATATAGATTGCCGAAACCGCTATTACAATTACAGAAAGGATGATTGATATTGCAGAACCATACCCCAGTCTTGATAATGTAAAAGTCTCCCGGAACATAGTTACTGCCAGAGTTTCAGAAGAGTTGTATGGTCCCCCGCGCGTCATTACATAAATTAGATCAAAAGCTTTAAATGAATTCACAATGGCCATTGTTATGACTATTGTGGTAATCGGCCTTAACATAGGGAATGTAACATGTATAAAGGTCCTCCATTTACCTGCGCCGTCCAGCATAGCAGCTTCAATCTGTTCAGTCGGTATAGTAGCAAGTCCCATCAAAAATAATACCATATTTATCCCAAGTTGCTGCCAGGTCCAGGCAATCAGCATCGCAAATGTATTTAACGGAACATTGGTAAGCCATGAGATCTTATCTACCCCGAACGCTGCAATTAAGTTGTTTATTACTCCCAGTTCCCTGCTGAACATGTATGTCCAGATAATTCCTGTTGCAACAAAAGAAATGGTTATAGGAATATAAAATATAGACTTAAAAAAGTTTTCAAGAGCAAGACCTTTAACAAATACAGCTACAAGCAGACCTCCCGCAAAAGGAAAAATAAGGGTAAAAACAACCCATATTATTGTATTTCTAAAAGAAACAATGAAATTGTCATCACTAAAAATCCTTAGATAATTGCCCAGCCCAATAAATACCGGTTCTTTTATTCCATCCCATTCCAGGAAACTATAATAAAATGTCTGCAGTACCGGAATTATTAAAAATATAAACACGAGCAAGAAGGCCGGCAGGATAAAAAGATAGCTTGTAAAAGAATATTTATAATTTCTCATCAGACCTTATCCATATTCTATAACTCAATTATTTTTAGAGGGTAACCCCTCTTCATAAAGACGGGTTACCCTCTTCTATCAATTGCTTTTGTTATTAACTATTTTCTGACCAGTATTCATCAGCAATAGCATCCAGCTCTGCCAGAATATTATCCAGATCATCGGGATTGTTGATAAATTCAGCAAATTTATCTACAGCAGTCTCGCATATCGGGGTTGGTGTGGCTTCCCAGTACCTGTTCGATACTATATAGTTTTCGTTTAATATCGAGTCTAATAGGTCTACCTTAACCTGTGGAAGATAACTTGTATCAGATTTCATATTAGCAGGAAAAGAAGTTATCTTTTCTGCTAGAAATCCATTGCCTTCTGCGCTCATCAGCCAGTCCGTTACCTTTTTTGCTGCTTCCAGATTTGGAGAATTTTTCCCTGCAATTATTGGCATTGCTTCAAGGATTATATTATTACCGGCATCGGGATTGTGCGATGGAAGAATAAAGGCTCCTATTTTTTCTTCCGGTACATTATTTGCCGTAAGAACGGATGTATAGTACCAGGTACCGCATACAACCATACCAAGCTCATCTTTGTTAAAGAGATTAGCTGAATCTGTAAAAAGATCCGTTCCTGGATCTGTAAAATAACCCTTCTTGATCATATCTCCCCATAATTCAAAAGCTTTTTTTACCCTTTCATCCGTGTACTTAGCGTTACCTTCACATAAATCTAAATATAATTGAGGGTCTTCTCCAATAATCATTTCTTCAAACATAATAAAAGTAGGCCAGCGTCCCAGTACCGTCTGCATGAGAGGTGTGACATCATTGGCCTTGAGGGTTTCGCAGACATCAATAAATTCTTCCCAGGTTTTCGGAACATCCAGTCCAAGCTCGGAAAAGACATCTTTGTTGTACCATACGGGCCAGTATTCTACTCCATAGCATTCTCCATACACTTCTCCATCAAATGTAAATGCAGTTCTTAACCCTTCCGGATATTCATCTTTGTATTTATCCCATATTTCAGTCGTTTCTGCTACCAGCCCCTGATCTATTAATGCCTTCACTCTGTAAGTTGACCACCATGTGAATAATTCAGGAGCTTCATTGGTCGGTAATGCAGAATTTACAGCAGCGATAAAGACATCTGTTGACGGATAAGGAACAGGCTCAACAGTTATATTCAACAATTCTTCTGTCTTCTCTCCAACTGCTTCAAAATAAGGCTGAAAATTGGGTGTTCCGCCCTTATCATGCATTAAAATAATATTTGCTGCTTCTGTTTCCGGAACAGCTTCTTCTACAGCTTCCTCCACTTCTTCTACGGCTTCTTCTGCCTCTTCGGCTACTTCTTCTACAACTTCTTCTGCGGCTTCTTTCGCTTCTTCTACGGCTTCTTCTGCCTTACAACCGGCTCCAGTAAATAACATCGAAGCCACAAAAACTACTGATACCAGTAAAACAATAAACTTTTTCATTTTATTGATTCCTTTCAAATAAAATTTTTAACAAAAGAATAATTCTTTACTTTACCTCCCCTATTTTTAGTTTTTCACAATTATTATCTTAAATATAATAATCACCTCCCTCCGGATAATATAAAATTTATACCTTACTTTCACCTCCTTATAATAAATTCAGAAATAAGTTAATATCTTTTTTAGTTTATCTGAGAACAGGATTTTCTAACTATTAATTTATTTTTTAAGATTACCCTCTCTTTAAAATTCAATTTTTTACTATTTAACATATTTAAAAGCATCTTTGTTCCAGCTACACCGCATCTATACTTGGGATAATTTATGGTTGTCAGGGGCACTTTTAATAATTTTGTAAAATTTATATTATCATATCCAATAAGAGAAACATTCTCAGGAACTGATAGGCCAAGATCCAGTATTGCCTCCAGCGCTCCAATGGCTACAAAATCATTTATTGCTATTATTGCTGTGATATCCTTATGCTCTTTTAATAATTTGGTTGTAACTTTATAACCACCATACTGATTAATAACTTCTTCAGAAATAAAATAATCTTTAATTTCCAAATTATTTTTTTCCATTTCTCTCTTATAGGCCAAAAACCTTTCATTGGAGGAAGAGATATCAGGTCCCTTTAAAAAGGCAATATTCTTGTGCCCCAATTTAATTATGTAATCTGCCGCAAGTCTTCCTCCCTGATAATCATCGGCGATAGCATAATTTACATCTGGCATTTCCATCCTGCATGTCAATAAAACAAATGGTATTCTTCTCCTGCGCAGGTCGTTTATTGTATCGGTACTTACATTCATATTAGCCAGCAGGAGCCCGTCAATACCTTTATCCATAAGCATATTCAAATACTTTTTTCCAATAGAATTATCAAACTTGGATTCACAGGTTATTATGTTATAACCGTTATTTTCAGCAGTTTGAATCACACCTCTTGTTAATCTTGAAAAAAATGGGTTTTCCAGATCAGCTACCATAAGACCGATTATTTTTGTCTTTTTTAATACCAGGCTTCTTGCCGCAAAATTTGGGTGATATCCTTTTTCTCTAATTATTCTAAGAATCTTTTCCCTGGTTTCTGCTTTTACATATTTATCATTATTAATAACCCGGGAAACAGTTATTGGTGCTACGCCAGCCAATTCAGAAATATCTTTTAGAGTATAATTTTTCATTTGAAGATATGGTAGCGCTTTCATTAGTTGATAAGGATAATATCAAAATAATTTCCTTGTGCTTCTGTCAGTCCAAGGACAGAACTATTG
>JAGYMN010000008.1 GCA_018400395.1 Actinomycetota bacterium | reverse complement strand
GATAAAACTTTATTGAGGAAATCTTTACGGAGGTTATTGTTTATTCCTTTTCCTTATCTGCTCTATCATATTGAGCCTGTCCTTAATTTTTTTCTCAAATCCCCTGTCTTCGGGTAAATAGTATTTTCTTCCAAGAAGTTCCCGGGGAAGGTAGGACTGGTCTGCAACCCCTCCGCTAAAGTCGTGGTCATATTTGTATCCTTTACCATATCCGGCTTCTCTGGTAAGAGGGGTGGGAGCATTCCTTATATGAAGGGGAACCGGAAGAGACTGGAACCTGCTTATATCAGACATTATTTTTTTATATGTCATATACAATGAGTTTGATTTGGGTGATAGCGAAAGGTAAACAGCAAGCTCTATTATGGCAAGATAGCCTTCCGGCGGGCCAATGAACTCAAAGCTGTCTCTGGCAGCAACGGCCAGCTTAAGGGCCTCGGGGTCTGCAAGGCCTATGTCTTCGGAAGCAAATCTTATCATCCTGCGGAGTATGTACCCGGGATCTTCACCGCTTTCCAGCATCCTTACTGTCCAGTAAGCAGCGGCGTCGGGATCGCTTCCCCTCATGCTTTTGTGCAGGGCTGAAATCAGGTTAAAATGTTCTTCCCCGTGCCTGTCATAGAGAAGGGCCTTTTTCTGGGTTACGTTCTCAACTGTTTTGCGGTCTATGACCACGGTTCTATCTTCTCTTCCCGGAGATGAATCAAAAGATAGTTCCAGTATGTTATATGCTATTCTTGAGTCGCCGTCGGATACATCTGCTATGAAATCTACTGTTTTATCATCTATTTTTATATCATATTTGCCAAGCCCGTTTTTTTTGTCGGAAAGAGCCCTTTTTAAAAGAAATTTTATTTCGCCTGCGGAAAGCTTTTCAAGAATATATGTCTTTGTCCTTGAAAGCAGTGCTGAATTTACTTCGAATGACGGGTTTTCGGTAGTTGCTCCTATAAGTATTATGGTTCCATTTTCGACATATGGCAGAAAAGCGTCCTGCTGTGCCTTATTGAATCGGTGTATCTCGTCGATAAAAAGTATAGTCCTGGTGCCCCTTGTCTTCAGTTCATGCTCTGCTATTTCCATTATATCCCTTATCTGCTTTATACCAGAGGTTACAGCAGAAAAAGATATGAACCTGCTTTGTGTTCTATTGGCTATTATTCTGGCGAGGGTTGTCTTGCCTGACCCGGGCGGGCCCCAGAATATCATGGAATGAAGCCGGTCGCTTTCAATAAGCCTGTGAAGCACCCTGCCTTTTCCTACCAGATGCTCCTGTCCGACAAATCCTTCAAGGTCGGATGGACGCATCCTGTCCGCCAGGGGAATGCCCGGCTTTATCTTTTTCGCGTATTCCTGCATGGAATCATCAAAAAGAGTCAATGGAATTATCCTTCTATGGTTTTAACATAGATCATTCTATCCCTGGGCCCGTCAAATTCGCAGAAATATATACCCTGCCATGTCCCCGGTATGACTTTCCCTCTGTCTATTCCGCTTTCAATTCTTGACCTGGATACACCTGCGCTTATTTCGTCAGTTACATCTACAAGGTCAATCCTCTTTGTAGTTGAAAGTTCAATGACTTCAAACATTATATAACCCTTCCGCTGCTGAAACAGCCGGCAAGCAGCTGTAAAGATTATAAATCAAAACAGCCTGTCTCAATAAATAAATTTTTGCTTGTAATATCAAACTATATTATATATAACATAAAAGGATGAATAAAGGGACAAAAGAAATCATCGTCTCATGTGATAATTAAAGATCTTGATTATAAAAATCTGTCAGATTTACGGTACATGCCGGAGGTAGAAAGCTGTTGAAACCGGAAAAGGGTTTTAGGAAAGAAAAGAAAAAATACGGAGTGGCGGGTATAGGTAATGCCATAGTAGACATACTTGCCAGCGTGGAAGAAGATCTGCTGCTGGAACTTAAGCTTGAAAAAGGCATAATGAAGCTCATTAACGAAGATCAGATAAGGCTTCTACATGGCAGGATTGTAAATTCAAAGCAAATATCGGGAGGTTCTGCAGCAAATACAATTGCCGGTCTGGCCATACTCGGCAATAATGTTGCTTTTATGGGAAAGGTGGGAGACGACAATCTTGGACGGTCATTTGAAAAGGGGCTGAGCGATATTGGGGTTTTCTACCGTGCCAGAAGATATAACGGTATGGGTTCTACCGGATGCTGCATAGTTATGACCACGCCAGACGCACAGAGGACAATGAATACCTGTCTGGGAATATCGGGTTCTCTGGAGCCCCGGGATATTGACGAGGATATAATAAACGATTCAGAAATAGTATATCTGGAAGGTTACCTTATGGACAGCGCAAGTGCCCGGAAGGCGTTTGAAAAAGCTGTTGGACTTTCCAAAAAAAGCGGCGGCAGGGTAGCGCTTACCCTTTCGGATTCTTTATGTGTCGAAAGGCACCGGAAAGAATTTATGAGACTTCTTGCAGAAGATGTAGAAATACTTTTTGCAAATGAAGATGAGATAAAGATGCTTTTTCAGGTTACGGAATTTGAAGATGCAGCAGATATATGCAGGGAATATAATAAAATATTTGCCCTTACCCGGGGAGAATCTGGATCGGTAGTGATAAGTGGGGGCCGTAAGTACTACATAGAGCCGGAAAGAAATATAGCGATTGTAGATACCACAGGTGCAGGCGATATGTATGCAGCAGGGTTTTTGCACGGTTATATAAATAACAGGAGAATAGATATATGCGGAAGAATGGGAAACCTGACCGCAGCTTCAGTCATAACCCATTTCGGGGCAAGACCGGAGGTACCAATTTCGGGTCTGTTAAATCAAAAGATGCGGTGATCGGCAGGCTTTTATTTATATAAATACGATATTATGGAAAGGATTGATATGCCGGGAAGAACTAGTGCAGAAGTCGGAGTGTTCGGAGGCTCGGGTTTCTACTCATTTCTTAAAGAAACAGAAGAGGTAGAAATCACAACTCCATACGGTGATCCTTCGGACAAATTGGTCCTTGGAGAAGTCGGGGGCAAAAAGGTGGCCTTCATGCCCAGGCACGGAAGAAACCATGATATTCCGCCACATATGATCAATTACAGGGCAAACATATTTGCAATGAAAAAACTGGGAGTAAAATATATATTCGGACCGTGCGCATCCGGGAGTCTTCAGCCTGATGTAAAACCCGGGCACTTTGTAATATGTGATCAGTTTGTGGACAGGACCAGGGGGAGAAAGGATACTTATTTTGACGGTCCAAAAACAGTTCATATTTCTATGGCGGAGCCTTACTGCCCCACGCTGAGAAAAATAATTTCAGAGAGTGCAGAGGAACTCGGTATTGAATACCACAGCAGCGGAACCGTAGTCATAATACAGGGACCGAGGTTCAGTACGGTTGCAGAGAGCAAATGGTTTTCATCGATGGGATGGAAAGTAGTGAATATGACACAGTATCCGGAAAACTACCTGGCAAGGGAGCAGGAGATATGTTATGCGAATATATCTCTTATCACCGATTATGATGCAGGTCTGGAGGGGCATCCTGATATAAAGCCTGTTACGCTGGAAGAAGTAGTGAAAGTTTTTAATGAAAATAATGAGAAGGTAAGGGAACTTCTTTTCAGATCTATAAAAAAGATAAGCGGGGAAAGAAAATGCCCGTGCTCCAGGGCACTTAAGGACGCTATTATAAGCTAGTAAAGCAAGGATAAGGATTTCCAAACAGCCATGATTATAGTAGTAGCTTCTGATAAATATAAGGGAAGCCTCTCCGCAACCCGGGTTTGCAATATAATTTCAAAAACAATAAAAAAGATAGACCCCTCTATAGAAGTCCGTATAAATCCCATGGCAGATGGCGGAGAGGGGACAGTAGAGACCCTTGTAGAAAGTCTTGGGGGAAAAATTGCAGAGGCTGATGTAACGGGTCCGCTGGGTGATAAGATCAGGGCAGGTTTCGGTATTATAGGTGATACAGCAGTTATTGAGATGTCGGCTGCTTCCGGTTATGTACTTGTACCTGAAAATAAAAGGAATCCAATGCTAACCACTACTTACGGCACCGGCCAGTTAATAAAAAAGGCCCTGGAAATGGGTATTAAAAAGATAATAGTGGGAATAGGCGGAAGCGCCACCACTGATGGGGGGATGGGCATGGCACAGGCCCTTGGATATGAATTTACAGGAGCCGGCGGTGAAGTACTGGGGTACGGGGGCAGGCAGCTAAAAAAACTTAAAAAAATAAAAACTGCCAATGCAAACAGCCTTTTAAGGGTGACCGAAATCGAGGTAGCCTCAGATGTGGAAAACCCCCTTTACGGGAAAAGAGGGGCCGCATATGTATATGGCCCCCAGAAGGGAGCAGACCCTGATATGGTCAAGGAGCTTGACAGGGGTCTTAAGAATTTTGCGCGTGTGGTATCAGAGGAAATGGGGGTTGATTTATCTGATATACCCGGTGCCGGAGCTGCTGGAGGGCTTGGGGCAGGGCTGGCTGCATTTACGGGGGCAAAAATCAGGCCCGGTTCTGATATAGTAGCAGGGTTAACAGGCCTGGAAGAGAAGATAAAGGGAGCGGATCTTGTAATAACAGGTGAGGGGTCGATGGACGGGCAGACATTCTATGGAAAGAGCCCCTGCGGAGTTGCAAAAATTGCTTTTAAACATGGTGTACCGGCTATAAGCATAAACGGTTCCATTCTTACAGGGAGGAAAGATATAAAGAAAGAGCAGTCTTTACTGTTCTGCGGAAATTTTTCAATAGTTAAAAAACCAATGCAGCTTGAAGAAGCTATAAGAAATGCTCCCGGGCTTCTTGAGGATGTAACAGCAGAGATTATAAGTTTTTATTTGAGTATATTAAAAAAAAGAGATATTAAATGATATCTGGAGGTTAATATGAAACTTGTCGGCTCGGTAGAAATACCCGGAATGAAAAAGGTAGCAAGCGGAAAGGTCAGGGAGATATTTTCATTTGATAGCAGGCTGTTAATAGTCACTACGGACAGGATTTCGGCTTTTGATTATATACTTGACTCTCTTATACCGCTGAAGGGAATCATTTTAAACAAAATTTCTGTTTTCTGGTTTAATTACCTGAGGGATGTGATGGACAATCATCTGCTTGAAACCGATGTGGAAAAATTTCCGAAATCTTTAAAAAAGTACGGAGAGACACTTAGCGGAAGGTCCGTGATAGTAAAAAAGGTAAAGATATATCCGATAGAATGTGTTGTAAGAGGGTATATAACAGGTTCGGGATGGGAAGAATACAGGAAAACAGGAATGATAGGCGACCTGAAGCTTCCAAAGAATCTGGAGAAATGCGACCGGCTCCCGGAAGCAGTTTTTACTCCTTCTACCAAGGAAGTAAAGGGGCATGATGTCGGCATTACAATAAAAAGGGCCAAAAAAATATTTGGGGCCCAAACTATAAATTATTTGCAGGAAAAGAGTATAGAGCTCTATATGAAAGCATCGGAATATGCAATGAGGCGGGGAATAATAATTGCAGATACAAAGTTTGAGTTTGGTGCTTCGGAGGATGATGAAATAATACTTGCTGACGAAGTGCTAACGCCTGATTCTTCAAGGTTCTGGCCGCTGGATGAATACAGGCCGGGCAGGGACCAGAATAGCTATGATAAACAGTTTGTAAGGGATTACCTTTTGTCAACAAGCTGGGACCGTAATTCTAATCCGCCAAAACTGCCTGATGCGATAATAAAAAAGACCACTGAGAGGTATATTGCTGCTTATGAAAACCTTACAGGAGAAAAGTTCAAACTGTAATGGAGGGAAAGATTTGGTAGTTGATACTGTTTTTTCAAATAATTTTGATGCGGGAAGCCTTAGGACCGATATAAAATCATCAGTTTGTGCAGTAATAGATGTTATAAGGGCAACCTCTACCATTGCGGCACTTTTTGGAAGCGGTGTCCAGAGTATCATAATAGCACCTACTATTGAAATTGCGTACAATTTAAAAGATGTCTTCCCGGAGAGGCTCCTGTGCGGTGAGAGTGCCGGTATTGCCCCGGAAGGATTTGACTACGGCAATTCCCCGCTGGAGTTTTCCAGGATAGAACTCCCGGGAAGGGAAGTGATAATTAAGACTACAAACGGGACAGAGTCATTCTTAAAAGCCGGATGCTGCTCAGCTGTGTTTTCTCTATCGGCACTTAATTTCAGATATGCCATGGATAAGATACTGGACTTTGCCGCTGGAAAGCAAAAGGACATACTCCTTCTCTGTTCGGGAGAGATGGGCAGAATTGCCTATGATGATGTTTATATAGCGGGAATGGCTGTTAAATATATTCTGTCAAAGTCTGCGGGATTTGATTACAGCGACAGTTCGATGGTTGCTCTGTCTGCGGTTCTTGGTGAAAAGAGTATTAAAAATGCCCTGGAAAAGTCGGCAAGCGCATGTGCACTTAGAAAAATAGGGCTGGAGGAAGATATACAATTCTGTTCCAGATTGGACAACTATAATATAGCGGTAAGGGCTGAGATGATTGAAACAGACGCAGGAAGATTGCCGCTGCTAAAAATGGTTTAAAACTATCTTTCACTCATGCAGCTGTTAAAATATACTTTTCCTTCTATCACCGGTATATCTTTTGATGAAAACCAGTAATAGCCCTCCAGAACAAGGTCTATCTGGACAACATATTTGCCCGGGTTTTCAATATCATTTATAAGGACATCTACTGCTGCAGTCTCTCCCGGTTCAAGATTTTCTGGGAGCAGGGTCCGTACATTACTGTCATATTCAACATAATCAACATCCTGGCCAAAATAATGGTAGCTCAGCCTGACGCTGTTGGAGCCTTCTGCGCGCCAGGTAAAGTCCGATGTATTTGTGACTTCTATACTTACATAATTATCGGTATCAGTGCAGAGATATGATGGAATATACCCTTTAAGCTCTGCGCCTGCCTCTGCATTTTCATAATCTACTGCTTCAATTTCTTCTTCCGCTATTGCCTCTTTGATCTCTTCGTCAGTTATTCCAGAGGTTTGCTCATCCTGGCTTTCCTCGGTGATGGCGGGAGCAGCAGGGCTGCACGATGATGCAAATATAAATATCATAAGTACAATAATTACAGTACAAGACATAACTTTGTATTTGCTGTTTCTCATCTTTTACAAATGCCTTTCCGGATTTAATTTTAATGGAGACAAGACTCCTATTGATTGCATATTATAGATTAAATTTATTATTTTTTGAATAAAAGAACTTAAATATATATAATGATAACTGTATTTTTATACCGGGATCCAAGAGGTTGAGATTATGACATCGTTAGAGATTGTAGGACTAGTAGCAATAATACTTATTTCTGCTTTTGCCGTTGCAGCTATTATTGTAGCTGTTCCGCTTTTCAGGCTTATTAACAGGATAAGGTCTATGGCGGATAAGCTGAGCAGGAGCCTGCTGCCCATGATAGAAAAGTTAAATGATACTGTAACTCATCTCAATACGGAGGTTGGGTCCATTACAGACCTCACCCAGAGCATAGCTTCAATAGTGGAACAGCTTGAGAAGGTAATAAGGCTTGCAAGGATTTTGCTGACAAGCCCGATAATAAAGCTTATAAGCGGTTCTGCCGGGATAATAAATGGTATAAGGAATTCTGGTTCCGAAGATGAGGAGCAATAAATAGTAAATTATCTTAAAAAGGAGAAGTCCGTAATGGTAAACAGAAATAAGAATTACACACCTGGGATAATAATCGCTCTTTTGTTCACCGCTGCAGCCGGTTTCGTGGCCGGGTTACTCTTTGCTCCAAAGAGTGGAAAAGAAACACGCAGGGAGTTTGCTGAAAAAGGCGAAGAATTTATTGGAAAAAGCAGGGAAGGCCTGGAAACTGCAAAAACAAAATTTATCCAGGCAAAGGATACTGGCAAAGAGATTTTAGACAGGAGCAGAGAGGTTATCCAGAAAGCAGCAAAGGATATGGAAGAAGGGGCAGAAAAGGCCAGGAAAAAGGTGGACAGTGCAGTAAAAAAGGGTAAAAAGGCTGCTAAAAAAGTAGAAGATTCACTTTCATAGACAGGTTTGGATATTGATAGACAAAAGCCTTGCTATTAAGATTCTGGATGTACTAAATTCCCCAGGGGCATCCTTTTCAGAGATATACATCCAGAAAAGCATAAGCAATTCAATAAAGCTGGAAGACGGTAAGATAGAAAATTCCAATAGCGGATTTGATTCAGGCTGCGGTCTCAGGATGTGGAAGGGTGAAAGCACCTTTTACGGATATGTCGACTCAATAGAAGAAAAGAGACTTATAGAAGCTGCAGGAATCTTAAGTGCTGCAGGAAAAAGCTCAGGCCGGGGCTCTGTTCTTGATCTTAACAAAGATATAGCAGCCTCCAGGAGCGCCTATGATGTAGCGGTCAGGGAATATCCCTCTAAAACTCAAACTGCCTCGAAGAAAAAAATCCTGATGGATATTGATGGCATATGCCGCCATTTCGATAAAAGGATAATACAGGTAACAGCCGGGATATCTGATGTCGAGCAGGAAATATATACGGTAAACTCATTCGGAAAAAGCTCATACCAGGAAGCAGTAAAGGTATTTCTGTCAGTAAATACTGTCGCAAAAAAAGATGGAGAGATAAGGACCGGTTATAAATCCCTTGCAGGGACTGCGGGATTTGAAATTCTTGACATGCAGTCCTGCAGGATGGCAGCAGAGCAGGCAGCGGAAATAGCAGTGACCATGCTGGATGCAGTCGATGCCCCTTCAGGAGAATTGCCGGTTGTGATAGGGCCTGCCTTTGGAGGAGTGATATTTCATGAAGCATGCGGCCATGGCCTTGAAGCCGATGCAGTTCTCAAAGATGCTACAGTATTTAAGGACAGTACAGGAAAAAAGATAGCTTCGGCTGCAGTAACTGCAATAGATGACTCCACTATTCCGTACCACTGGGGTTCCTATAAGTTTGACGGAGAGGGGATTCCGTCACAGAAAACTGTCCTTATAAGGGAAGGAATTCTTGAAAGCTTTATATACGATTTAAGGACTTCACTGAAGATGGGCAGGGAGCCTACCGGCAACGGCCGCAGGCAGTCCTTCAGACATATTCCGATACCGAGGATGTCAAATACATATATAGCGCCTGCCGGAAATAAAAAGGAAGACCTTATTTCTTCGGTAAGGAAGGGAATATATGCAAAAGAATTTGCTGGCGGGCAGGTGGACCCTGCAACAGGTGATTTTGTATTTGGAATAAGTGAGGGTTACCTGATTGAAGGAGGAAGGATTACCAGGCCCATAAAGGGGGCAACCCTTATAGGAAACGGTCCTGAAATATTAAAAAAAATAGAAGCGGTTGCAGATGATCTTGATTTTGCTCCGGGCTTCTGCGGGAAACAGGGCCAGTCCGTGTCAAATGAGGTAGGGCAGCCGACAATAAAGGTAAGCAGTATTACGGTCGGGGGCACGGGATAATGATTTAAGGCATCAGGTTATTATGAAAGAAAGTAAAATTATAGGTTTAAAGGCAAATGAACTTGAAAAAGCCTGTGAAAGGACAGCGGCAGCAATACCGTCAGAAAAGGTTGACCAGTGGGAAGTTTTTGCCGCAAGGGAAGTCGAAAATGAAATAGAAGTCTTCAATGGCGATATTGAAAGTCTTTCATTCTCGGATTCGACCGGAATAGGCATAAGGGTTTTTAGGGATCATTCGGTAGGTTATGCCTATACAGCAGTAATGGAGAGGGGAGCCATAATAGATGCTATTGAAAATGCTGTTGCAAATTCAAAAGTTACCGGAAAGGATCCCTTAAAATACCTTCCTGCCGAAGGGGATTCCAGCATAGATGAAGGACGGTTAAAAACCGGGGATCTTTTTGACAGGAGCTTTCTCGATGTCAGCATAAAAGATAAGATAAAGATGACTTTAGAACTTGAGTCAGTTACAAAAAAGTTTGATAAGCGTATAACTGCGGTAACTAACCTGGGCTACGGCGATGCACTCTCCGAAGTGTGCATTTTAAATTCAAATGGTTTTTCTGGAAGTTATGCCACCACTATATCCATGGTCTACCTCAGTGCTATTTCAAGGGACGGGGACGATGTATCCACGGGGGGTTATTTTGGGATTGCGAGGAACCCGTTATTTATAAATATAATGGAAGTAGCAAAAAAGGCAGCAGAAAGATCGCTGGCAATACTGGGAGGAAAGAAGATAAAATCGGGCAGGATGAACATAGTTATGGATCCACTGGTGTCGGCACAGTTTATGGGGGTGATAGCTTCAGCCCTTGACGCAGATTCTGTCCAGAAGGGCAAGTCACTCTTCCGGGGCAGAAAAGGGCAAAAGTTATTTGAGATAGATATTGATGTATTTGATGATGGGACACTGCCTGAAGGGCTTGCATCCAGGCCATTTGACGACGAAGGAGTGGCCAGGGGGAAAACCACAGTATTTAAAAAAGGAGTGCTCCAGACCTATCTATATGACACCTATACGGCAAGAAAAGATAATACAGTTTCAACCGGAAATGCTGCAAGGGCTTCATACCGTTCCACACCGGGTGTAGGCGTGTCTAATTTTTATATAGGCCCCGGCAGGAATGATCCTGCGGATCTAATAAAAAATGCCGGCAGGGGACTTTACATAATGGATATAATAGGCCTGGGGTCAGGTACAAATCCCATATCAGGGCATATGAGTGTTGGAGCAAAGGGCCTTATGATAGAAAATGGCGAGCTTACCCGGCCGGTAAGGGAAGTTACTGTTGCCTCAGATATATTGAGTTTTCTTTCAGGCTTCAGGATGCTGGGAAACGATCTGAAGTTTATGCCTTCCGGAGGCTATATGGGCAGTCCTTCCATCCTTATTGAAAATATTGCGGTAAGCGGGAAATAATAATCAGTGGCTGATGTGCCGGGCAATATAGATGCATCTAGTTGCTGGTTTTTCTTTTTAATCTGCTTATCCCATATGCTAGCCAGAAGCCTGCACCCAGCGATGCCAGGCTAAGTACTACAGGAAGTAAAGAAAGGTTGATGTTTTCCAGGAACTGCATCACTATCTGAAAAATCGAAGCTATTACAAGGCCTATTATAAAGTAGTAAGTATTTGAAGGAAATCTTTTTAAGAAGTAGTCTATAAGTTTTGCGCAGCCGATTATACCAGCCACTACACCTATGCCAAAAATAATAAGCTGTACTGCCATCATCTCGCTTAAGAAATTAAGAATATTTTTGTATTCTCCCAGGCCAAGCAAAATTGCAGAACCTGAAACACCGGGTATCACCATGGCTGAGGAGGTAAGAAGTCCGCAAAAGAAAAGCCACATTGCATATTTAATACTGATACCTGTTATTTTAATAATGTTAAACAGCGTGTAACTTACTTTAAATGTATCTACGGTATTATCTTTACCGACAATAAAAACAACAAGAACCACCAGGCCCAGTCCCATCAAAAAGAAAAGCACCCTTAACGGTTTTACCTTCATATCCGCATAAACAGTCATAAGGAATGGGAGCGAGCCAAGTATGAGCCCGATAAAAAAAAAGTATGTCGGCTGGGCAAAAAAATCCGAAGACAGAAGAAAGCTGAAAATCCTGGCAAATAAAAGGATTGCTGCAACAGTCCCAATTAAAACCGGGAGTAAAAAAAAGAAGTATTCCTTCCTTCTTTTTCTGTTGGTTATAAATTTTCCTATGGACTCTACCAGTTTTTCATAAATTCCCATTACCAGGGCCATGGTCCCCCCCGATACCCCGGGGACCAGGTTCGAAATACCTATTACCATGCCCTTAAAAAAATTTATGACCGGCTGCATCACTATTTTTTAATTTTTCAGTTTTTGTGTTAATATTTTTAAATCATTAATGGGTTGATTAGAATCTAAAACATTATATAAGTTGAATATTGTACAGTCAATTGTTTTGGGAATAATTCAGGGGATTACGGAATTTTTCCCCGTATCCAGTTCCGGCCATCTTGTTCTGGTCCCCTTTTTTTTAGGATGGGAATATCCGCCTCTGTACTTTACTGTAACTGTTCATTTTGCCACACTCCTTGCAGTGGTAACTGTTTTTTTTAAAGACATATACAGGATAATAAAGGCCCTGGCAACTGGAATATTCATAAGGAATATGCGGAGATCATATGAATTTAGAACCGGCATTTTTATAATAATTGCAACAATACCTGCTGCACTTGCGGGCTATTTTCTAAACGAGCAGGTAGGAGGGTTTTTTTCAAGGCCGCTGGCGGTGGCAGCTTTTTTGCTTTTAACAGCATTTATCCTATGGATAAGTGAATGGAGGGGGAAGAAGAAGGAACAGAAGCCGGCACTGGGGTTTTTAACTGCTATCGCTGCAGGAATAGGGCAGATGCTTGCAATATTTCCGGGTATTTCAAGATCCGGGTCAACCATATCATTTGTGCGATTCTTTGGAGTAAAAAGGGTGGAGGCTGTAAGGTTTTCATTTCTCCTTTCGATACCGATTATACTGGGCTCTTTTATTTTTGAGATTTCCAGGTCTGCCGGATCTATATTCAGCGGTGGAAATACATTGATATGGAACCTGGCCGCTGGTTTTCTATCAGCATACATTTCCGGTTATTTTGCAGTAAAATACCTGCTTTATTTTACGGAAAAGAAAAACCTTAATGTTTTTTCGGTTTACTGCGTTTGCCTTTCTGCAGCTATTTTTATATTTTATATAATTGAAAAAACTATTTGAGAAAGGTGGTCTGTGGCCCATGATGAAAGGCGTGATACTTGCAGGGGGGCTTGGAACCCGTCTGATGCCCTGCACAAAAGTAACAAATAAGCATCTTTTGCCGGTATATAATAAGCCCATGATCTATTACCCGCTAAACACACTGGTAAAGGCAGGAATTGAGGATATCATGATAGTAACCGGAGGCAATTATGCAGGAGATTTTTTAAGACTTTTGGGAAATGGAAGTGAATTCGGCCTGAAGGATATAAGCTATACCTATCAGGAAGGTGAAGGCGGAATAGCACATGCTTTAAAACTTGCAGAAAATTTTGCCGATGAGGAAAAAGTAGTGGTAATGCTTGGAGATAATATCATAAAGGATGATATATCAGATGCTGTAGAGGAGTTTGAAAAACAGCAGGAGGGCGCCAGGATATTCCTGAAAGATGTACCCGATCCTGAAAGGTTCGGTGTTGCCGAGATACAAGATGGAAGGGTTATAAATATTGAAGAAAAACCGGAAAAGCCCCTCACAAATTATGCAGTGATAGGGATCTATATGTATGATAACTCGGTATTTGAGATAATAAACAGTCTTAAACCATCTGAACGCGGCGAGCTTGAGATCACGGATGTAAATAACGAGTATATAAGGAGGGGCACCATGACCTATTCAATAATAAAAGGCTGGTGGACAGATGCAGGAACATTTGATTCCCTCTACAGGGCGAGCAAACTGGTAGCAGAATACGGGTTATAGAAAAGAATATAATCATAAAGCTGTAAGCTTCTTATATATCCTATAATTCTCTAGGGATCGACCCATACAATATTTGTCGAATTGCAGACAGCACATGAAATTATCTCATGAAAACCTTTCCAGTCACTGTCTGATAAAAGATATGCCCAGGTTATGCCGTCTTTATTACAATTTTCACTGATAGCCCAGAGGTTCCCCCTTACGGTTTTATCATCAAATAGTTCTTCTCTGGAATCTGCGGTTTTGGTTACAGCATGAACCGGTTTTATGGCTGCAGGCCTGCTTCCATCTTTTTCATTATTTTCATTTTGGAATATAATGGCTTTCCCCTCTTCTTTTACGATCCCGTAGAATTTATGAACGTTTCCGCAGTCGAGACATTTATACATTTTTCCTCCGGTATAAGTTGTTTGTAATTACCAGTTATTATAGTATATTATCGGTTATAATCAATGAATTTTAATAAAATTATATATAAATTTATAATATATATATAAAAACATACTATAATATCAGGCAATTTTAATATAATAGCCGATATTATAATTGACGTAATAAAATCCCTTTGCTAATATGCAGGAAATTCTGCTAATATAGATTCGATATAATTTAAAAGGAGCAGGAGAAATGGTGCACATGAAAGTACCCAAAGACAAAGTAAGGGTAAAGATAAAGACAGAATCTGCAGTAATAAAAGGCACTGTTTATACGCTGGTAAACGGGAGGCTGAGTGATTATATGACTTCACAGAAGGGGAAATTTCTGCCTGTGACCGATGCCGAAGTACATTACCAGGAAGAGCCGGGAAGAGAGATAAATGAAAGCGGCAAAAAAAGGGAGATAGTTTTCATCAACATGGAAAAGATTGAGATGATAGAATATTTATAGTTCTCAGCCGTCTATTGATACCTGCAGTTAAAAAAAATATTAAAAATGCAGTATATATATGGATTGATATATTAAGGGCATGCTAATTAAAGATTTAATAAATACAGAAAGGACTATTTATGCCAGCCAATACGTTTGAGATCACACAGGAAAACTTTGAGACCGAGGTAATAAATTCAAGCACCCCGGTGCTTATTGATTTTTGGGCGGTATGGTGCGGACCATGCAAGATGGTAGAACCCGAACTTGATAAGATTGCTGCTGAAAAGCCAGATAATGTGTTAAGGATAGGAAGGCTGAATGTGGATCAGAACAGGGATATCGCTATAAAATACGGTATAAGCAGCATACCAACCCTTCTTTTGTTCAAAGACGGAAATGTTGTAAAAAAACTTGTCGGAGCAATGCCGAAGCAGAGGATATTGCGTGAAATTGAAAATTATCTTAATTAATGTCAAAAATATTACTGGGTACTTCAGGTTACAGCTATTCTGACTGGAATGGCATCTTTTATCCTGAAGGCCCTGACAAAAAAGACCAGCTTGAATTCTACAGTTCCTATTTCAACACAGTTGAAATTAATTTTACATACTACACTATTCCAGATCACCGTATATTCGAAAACATGGCATCCAGGGTGCCGGATGATTTCATATTTTCGGTCAAGGGGCATAAAAGCATGACCCATACAAGGGACTGCAGCCGTGATGACTGGAGATCTTACCTGGATGCACTTTTACCTCTTATGGATTCAAAAAAACTGGGGCCTGTTTTGATGCAGTTTCCCTGGGCATTTAAGTTTTCAAAAGGGAACATGAAATACCTGGAAATAATAAAAGGATATTCTGGAGGGATTGATATATGCGTGGAATTCAGGCACAGCAGCTGGATGAGGGAGGAAGTATTTGATTTCATGAGAAATCTGGATATTATATTCTGCAATGTGGATCAGCCACAGCTAAAGACCCTTCTGCCCCCGACCGGTATAAGCACTGCATCCAACGGTTACATAAGATTTCACGGAAGGAATTCCGCTAGCTGGTGGAAACCTGGAAAGGCCTATGAAAGGTATGACTATATGTACAGACAGGAGGAGCTAATGGAATGGGTGCCGAGAATAAAAAAACTGTCTTCAAACACTGCAAGGACTTTCATATATTTTAATAATCATTATAAGGCAAAGGCTGTAAGTTCTGCCCGCATGCTGCAGTCCCTGTTCCAGGATTGACATTGTTTTTTAATAAAAAACGAATCTGCCCTTAAACAAATGGATTACATTATACTTCACAAATCCATTCTAATTATATAAAATCTATAGGATAGTTTTGGCACTGGTGAATTGCCCGCGGCAAATATACCTGAAACAGGCAGACAGGATAGGAATATGTTTAAAAAAGTTGGAAATAAAGTTGATCTGGTAAAACTGGAAGAAAGAATACTTAAATACTGGAAAGAACAAAAAATATTTGAAAAGACCCTTAAAAAGACCGAGAAGGGGAAGAAGTTTGTCTTTTACGAAGGCCCGCCTACGGCAAATGGCACGCCGGGCGTGCACCATGTCCTTTCAAGGGTATACAAGGATATATTCCCGAGGTTCAGGACGATGAGGGGGCGGCATGTCACAAGAAAGGCCGGATGGGATACCCATGGCCTGCCGGTGGAGCTGGAGATAGAGAAGAAACTGGGAATAAACTCAAAGGATGAAATAGAAGATATAGGGATAGAGAAATTCAACCGCCTCTGCAGGGAAAGCGTGATGAAATATGAAGAGGACTGGAAAGAGCTCACTGAAAGGATAGGTTTCTGGCTTGATACCGATAATGCTTATTTTACCTTTAAAAATGAATATATAGAGACTGTATGGTGGATACTTAAAAAGATATGGGAGAAGGGCCTTTTGTATGAGGGCTACAAGATAGTACCATACTGTCCGAGATGCGGTACGCCTCTTTCCTCGCATGAACTTGCGCAGGGATATAAACAGGTCGAGGATTATTCGGTTATCTTAAAATTTCCCTTAAAAGACAGGGAAAACACATACCTTATGGTATGGACGACCACGCCCTGGACACTTGTATCAAATGTTGCGGCAGCAGTAAGCGCAGGCTCCACATATGTTGAAGTCGAATATGAAGGAGAGAGGCTCATACTGGTAAAAGACCTTGTATCCAGCGTGTTTGGTGACGGAAAACCTTACAGGATAATCGCTGAGTACAGCGGAAAGGAACTGGTATCGGTTCCATATATACCGGTATACGATTATTCATCGGGCAGTCCGGGGGCTTTCCGTGTAATAGGAGGAGATTTTGTCTCCACAGGAGAGGGTACGGGAATAGTCCATATAGCGCCTGCCTTTGGAGAGGACGACATGAGGGTCGGAAAAGAGAACGGTCTTCCTTTCGTGCAGATGGTTGACCTGAAGGGTAATTTTCTTGACAGTGTCGATAAATTCGGGGGAATGTCAATAGAGGATGCAAATCCCCCTATAATAGAGGACCTTAAAGAGAGGGGACTTCTATTCGAGGTGAAAAAATTCACCCACTCCTATCCATTCTGCTGGCGCTGTGACACAAAGCTACTTTATTATGCAAAAAAGACCTGGTACATAGCCACTTCAAAGATAAAGGAAGACCTTATTGCATCAAATGAGGGCGTGTCATGGTATCCGGACCACATAAAACACGGGAGATTTGGGAAGTGGCTGGAGAACAACATAGACTGGGCGCTTACCAGGGAAAGGTACTGGGGTACCCCTCTTCCCATATGGGAGGATGATCAGGGCCATAAGGTATGCATAGGGAGCATCAGGGAGCTTAAAGAACTGGGAAAGGATGTACCGGAAGGCCTCGACCTTCACAGGCCGTTTGTGGACAATATTGTGCTCAAATGCCCTGAATGCGGAAGGGATATGCACAGGGTCTCTGATGTAATAGATGTATGGTTCGATTCAGGCTCAATGCCGTTTGCACAGTACCACTATCCTTTTGAGAACAGGGAAGTTTTTGAGGAGAATTTCCCGGCAGATTTCATATGCGAGGCCATAGACCAGACAAGGGGCTGGTTCTATACCCTGCTTGCAATATCGACAATGCTTAAGGGCAGGTCGAGCTTTAAGAATGTCCTTGTCCTTGGTCTTATAAATGATGAAAACGGACAGAAGATGTCAAAATCCAGAGGTAATGTGGTGCAGCCCTGGGATATTTTAAATACAAGGGGCGCTGATGCCCTGAGGTGGTATTTCTTCACAGGCGTATCGCCGTGGCTTCCAAAAAATTTCTCCTTAAAATCCATAGATGAAGTTATAAGGAAATTCATACTTACACTCTGGAATACATATTCTTTCTTTGTGATATATGCAAATATAGACAGATTTGATCCTGCAGAACACGAGCTTCCGGTATCAGACAGGATGGAGATAGACCGCTGGATAATATCCGAACTTAACATAACAGTAAAAAATGTAAACAGGCTCCTGGAAGATTTCAATGTCACCGAAAGCGGCAGGAGTATACAGGATTTTATGGATATACTCTCGAACTGGTATGTAAGAAGAAGCAGGAGGAGGTTCTGGAAGAGCGAAGAGGACCAGGACAAGATAAGCGCATATCTTACCCTGTATGAATGCCTGGTGACAGTTATAAAGCTCTGTGCCCCATACATACCTTTCATAACAGAGGAGATATACCAGAATCTGGTAGCAGGCACGGGCAGAGGAGAAGAAAGCGTCCATCTGGAGAGCTTCCCCCGGTGCGAGGAAAGCCTGATAGACAGGAACTTAAGTTTTAAGATGAATACGGCAAGGAAAGTAGTCGGGCTTGGAAGGGCAGTAAGGAGCAGGATAAATATAAAGACAAGGCAGCCGCTGGAGAGGGCGGTCATTTATTTTGAAAGCAGCGGAAAGAAAAAGGATGCAATAGTACATTTTAAAAAGATAATACTTTCAGAGCTCAATGTTAAAAGGATAGATTTTGCAGAAAAGCTTGACGAACTGGTCGAATATGAGATAAGGCCCAATCTGAAACTGGCAGGTAAAAAATACGGTCCAATGGTGCCTGCATTAAAAAAGGCGCTTTCGGCTGCAAATTCGGTCCAGACAGCCATGAAAGTAAAAAATAACAGGAAAGTAAGGCTGGATATAGATGGAAAGCATGTAGAGCTGGAGCCTGAAGAAATTCTGGTGGATATAAAGAGCAGGGAGGATATGGAAATAGAGACCGACGGGGAATTTACCGTTGGGCTTTATACCTGTATTAACGATGAGCTTGAATGGGAAGGTTTTACAAGGGAACTCGTGCACCACATACAGAACCTGAGGAAGGAAGCAGGTTTTGAGATAGAGAATAAAATAGATCTGGCATTAGAGGCACCGGAGAATAAAAAAAAGGTTATAGAAAAATACAAAGGTTATATTAAAAAGGAAACTCTAACAGAAAACATCCTTGATGGGTTCTCCCGGGATATGTATGTGAAAAACATAAAAGTAAACGGTACAGGCATGAAGGTAGGCATAAAAGTAGTAGGAAGTATTTTGTAGATGGTTAATAAAAGAAGCATACTTATGAATTTTTATTTTCTTTTAACCGGGATAGTTATAATGGTAATTGACCAGGTAACCAAACACCTTGTTTCCTTAAATATAGGCAGGGGTACATCACTGGAAGTAATACCGGGTTTTTTGTATATAGTCAATGTTAAAAATACGGGCGCAGCTTTCGGAATATTACAGGATTACACAAAAGTCCTTACAATAGTATCGTTTGTGGCCATACTCCTTATAATAATACTTAAAATAATGTTAAACTTCGATTATGTCTTCTATAATATAACACTGGGTTTTATACTTGGAGGGGCACTTGGAAACCTGATAGACCGGTTCTTTATCGGAGAAGTAACAGATTTTATAAGCTTTACAATATTTCCGCCTGTATTTAATCTTGCAGACAGCTTCCTTGTAATCGGGTTCAGCCTTATTATAATATTGATTCTTAGGGAGTATTTTAAAAAAGACAGGGCCGGGGAAGTTGAGCATAAAAGAAACTGACAGCTGTATTTTTTTGGCAGGCTCCCGGTGGGCGGGAGAAAGGATAGATAAATTTCTATCTGAAAAATTAGAAGACCTCTCGCGCAGCCGCATACAGAAACTTGTATCAGCCGGCAAAGTGCTGGTAGGCGGGGCCACTGTGGCAAAAAACTACAGGCTTTCAGACGGCGACAGGGTAGAGATTGCCGGACTTTCCATTGAAGAAGGCGCCGGTAGAATCGAGCCGGAAGATATAGAGCTGGATATAAGATATGAAGACGAGGCAATAATAATCCTTTCCAAGAAAGCAGGCATGCTTACCCATCCTGCTCCGGGAAGTTACAGCCATACCCTTGTAAATGCACTCCTGAATTACAGCAGCAGCATTTCCGGATTTTCCGGGAAAGAGAGGGCCGGCATAGTCCACAGGCTTGACAGGGATACGTCAGGACTGCTTATTGTAGCGAAAAACGAAAGGGTACACCATATACTTTCCGAAATGTTCAGCAAAAGAAAGGTAAAAAAGACCTATATAGCCCTTGTGGAGGGAAGGATTGACGAAGAAGAGGGAGTTATTGAACTTCCCATTGGCCGATCAAGAATAGACAGGAAGAAGATGGCTGTTTCAATAGACAGGGGAAGACGGTCAAAGACAGAATTTAAGCCGGTAGAGAGCCTCAGGGAGGCAACGCTTTTAAATGTATATCCAAGGACGGGAAGGACACATCAGATAAGGGTTCACATGTCATATATAGGCCACCCTGTGATAGGAGACGCCGTATATGGAAATAAGAATACTGCAAGAACAGCAGAGAGAATTGGTCTAAAAAGGCAGTTTCTTCATGCAGCCGGTATTGAATTTGCACATCCGTTAAGCGGAAAGAAAATGATATTTTCCGACGGCCTTCCGGAGGACCTTTCGGGACCGCTTGAAATATTGAGAGAAGAAGAAAAGATATAGGCCTTTAACTTTAAAATTTATCTATTATTATATTATTATATTAAAATAGTTAAACGGAGCGGAAATAAATTGGCTAATATAAGAAGGATAGTACTTGATGTCTTAAAACCTCATTCACCCGGGATAATGGAGCTTGCCATCCAGCTTGCGGACCTGCCGGGTGTGGATGGAGTGGATATATCCCTTATTGAAATGGATCAGAAAGTGGAGAACGTAAAGATCACATGCGAGGGTGAAGCCATCGATTACCATGAAGTTGAAAGCGTAATAAAGACAAATGGTGCCTCCATCCATTCTTTAGACAAAATTTCAGTAGGCACCAGTCTTATTGAAGAAGTAACAACCCACCAGGACTAGCAGCCAGTCAGGGCCCTGCTTTTAGGTCGATCTTATCTCCTGCCTCATAAATACCACATAGGACAGGGCAAAGCATATTATGGCAAGGGCAATTATAACTACAAGCTGCGGCCATACCTGTATAAGGCTCTGACCCAGGGAGAGCGGATTTGCTATCATGTTAGCTATATCACTTTCAAGAACAGGCTGTAGCATAAAGTGGCCTCCTGTGGGTATAAGCAGTATTGCTATGGTCTCGGTAAACAGTGTAGACGGCGATATCCTGAGTAATGACTGTTCTATGGAGTAGTTTTGTATCTGCACTGCGGTGGTTGCATTCTCAAGCGGTGCAACACCATTTGCGATAGCATTTGCTATAATGGGCAAAAAGAACATAAAAAATATCCATATGGCAATGGCAGTAAGTATTGAAGCTGCAGTCTTTTCCATTACCACAGAAAATAGTATGGATAGCCCCATCCAGAACCCCCCGTAGAAGACGCATATAAATACAAAGAAGAATATGCGGAGTATCTCTTCAGATGTAGGCGGGACCCCGATTGACGTAAGCCCTACCCCTGCAATTATAAAGGCAATGCTTGCTATAATAATTGAAAGTGTGGTTACTCCTGCAAGGAACTTTCCGTTTATTACGGTGTCCCTGTAGATTGGCTGGGACATAAGCCTTGAGAGATTTCCGCTTGTCCTTTCGCTGTTTATGGCATCAAAGCCAAATATTATCCCTATTATGGGTATGAAAAAGGATATAAAGGATATGAACGAGGGAAGGACATCGCCTCCTGTGGTATAAAGCCTTAAGAATACGTGCCTGTCAAGTGCACTTGCCACATCATGGATGTTTGAAAGCGCCACATAGGTGGAGGCAAGGCCCGCTATGTATATAAGTGCAAGAAGGATCAGAAACTTCTTTGATGAAAAATGGTCTTTAAGTTCTTTTCTAAATACGGTAAGTACGCTTCTCATATCACTCCTCTTCCTTAAAGTATCTAAGATAAATCTCTTCCAGGGCATCCTGCTTTATATCCATTCCTGTCATGATTATGGCTTCTTTTGCAATAGTCCTTGATATGTCCTCTCTAAGGTCTTCGTTGCAGACAACTGATAACCTGCTGCCGTCAACTCCAACGCTTATAATGCCTGGAAGGGATTTAATTTTGGCTATAAGCTCATCCGGTACCCTGGCCAGCTCTATCTCTATCCTGTACTTTCCTCCGCCAAATATATCTCTACCCAGTTCATCTATCGGGCCTTCGCCCACCAGTTTTCCGTGGGACATTATCCCCACCCTTGCGCAGACCTTCTGTACCATGTTTAGCTGATGGGAGGAAAGAACAAATGTTATGCCATTTTCCCTGTTTAGATCAAGTATTGTATTTAGTATCTGGTTTGCTACCTTGGGGTCAAGACCCTCTGTGGGCTCGTCAAATATTACCAGCTTTGGTTCCTTTATCAGTACATCGGCAATGCCAAGCCTCTGTTTCATGCCCTTGGAAAATGTTTTAACCTTCTGTCTTTTATTGGGTGAAAGGTTTACAAGAGAAAGGGCCTTATCTATTCTATCCGGTATTTCCCTGTAGGGTATCCTGTTTAGCTCTGCAGTATAGAAAAGGTTTGCGTATGCTGTCATGTCCTCATAGAAGCCAACCTTTTCAGGTAGGTATCCTGTAACTGACTTTACCTTAAGCGGCTCCCTGGTAGAGTTAAAACCGGCAACGCTGATCTTTCCCTCGGTAGGCTCTGTAAGGCCCAGAAGCATAAGTATTATGGTTGACTTTCCGGCCCCGTTGGGCCCAAGCAGTCCGAATATCTCACCTTCCTCTATGGTAAGGTTTAGGTGATCAACAGCAGTAGTTGTCTGGTCATATATTTTGGTTAGATTTTCCGCAACTATTATGTTGTTCATTTTATCTTCTTCCTAATCTTGCAAATACAATGGCAACGGCAATTATTACCACAACTATAATACCGATTCCTACAATGCCCCATATTGTGGGGGTCTCAACAGTTATCCTCAGCTCTATATCATCTTCTGCATTATCGCTTTTTGCGTTTATCATTATCATATAGTCACCGGCGATGGTCTTATCTGCAGGCTTTATGTTTGCATCTATCTCTTTCTCTTCCCCTGCCTCAAGGATCTCTATCTCATCGGTGTCAAAGTCAATCTTCCAGCCCTCGGGCTCATTGGTTGAGCTGATCTTTATGTTTTCAAGGCTTGCAGAGCCATTATTTTTTAAAAGAAGCTTGTAGTGGTTGTCCTGGCCGGAGGTAACATCTGTTGAAAGCCTGCCTGTCTTTGTGGATAGTTGCATATCGTATGTTGAGGTAATTATGGCTTTAAATTCTACCGTCCCTTCCAGCGGGTCATCCTCTATGCTGGATTTTAAGGTAACAGAGATATCATATTCTCCGGGATCAAGGTTTACCAGGGGTATGGCAACAACCCTTAAGCTCTCTTCAGCAGCACCCTTTAACTTGACTGCCGTAATCTCTGTCTCTGTCTGGTACTGGGGTGTTGCAGCAGCAAACCAGGTCTCGGGATACTCTACAAGTATGTCAAATACCTTTTCGGACCCGTCTTCTTCAAGCCCGAATGGTTCTGTACCCGTATTGTAGATCACTTTGAACTCGAATTCATATGTTGAGCCAAGTTCTGCCTGTATCTCGGGGTAGGTTACATCAAACTCAAGGGTTTCAGGAACCGGTTCGGGTTCGGGCTCCTCTAACTCCTCTGCATCCGCCTCATCCTCTTCCTGTCCCAGAAGCAGCCCCGGAACCATAAAGACTATTGACAGTACAAATACTAGCATAAGTAAAAATACCGGTATTTTTCTTTTTATGTTCTCCACTTTACAAGTCTCCTTTTCTAAACTACATTTTTAATACTATGTCCAATTCATAGTCAAATGAAGATTTTATTAATTTTGGTTGTATATGTCAATAAAATCCATAGGCGGTAAATATAAAAATATAAATTGCTTTTATTGGTTATTGTGATAGATTAATTATTAATCCGGAAATTTTTGATTTAGAAAAAAAGAAATTTAATTTCGAAGAAATATGGGCATAAGCCCATAAATATTTATAATGATTTATAATATAATGTTAAGTTATAAATATTTTTAGACAGGGGGTTTATTATGGACAGCAGGGAAAGAATACTGACAACCATGGAGCACAGGATACCGGACCGGGTGGGATTGTTCGAGATATGCATAAATAACCAGGTAGCACAGCACTTCCTTGGAAGGAAATCCTATGTCTGGGGCACAGGAGAGACCACGAAAGCTTCGCTCGAGGCAGAGATGGCCGGTAAGGATGAGCTCAAAAAGTTCATAAACAATGGTTATCAGGATGCAATCGAGGTGTATTATAAGGCCGGCCTAGATATGATACCCATATATCCCACAGCATTCATACATCCTCTTAATTTCGGGCTCCATAATGTAGCGGTTGCAGATATATATGACGTTGAGATAAAGCGTGATAGCGAGACTTCTTTTCTTCTTACATCAAAAGACCCTGATGCCCCCGGTTTCTGGTGTTCGGCAAGATATGCTCCAAAAGCCGATACATTCAGCATGTACAGGGATAATATTATGGAAAAAGGGGAAGAGGAATTTGAAAGGTATATAGAATACCTGGAGGGAAAGGACCTTACAAAAATACCGGAACAGCTCCAGTATGGGCTGGACGGGCTCAAGAATGCAATAGATACGAATAATAAAAAATACAACCTGGCCCTGCTTGGTTTTGCTGATATAGAATACCCCTGTTTTAAGACTTTTCACAGGCTTTTCCTTGAACTTATGTTTACCAACGAAGAGCTGGTGCACAGGTACATGAGGGCTACTACAGACTCCATGAAGGCAATGCTAAAGATCGAGCTGGAGATGGGGGTAGACGGTATACTTGCTGCAAACGACTGGTGCTACCGCGGGGGCCCGATGATGTCTCCGGACTATTTTGACAAATACATGGCACCGTATCTCAGGGAGCTTGTGGACCTTACGCACAGCTATAATAAATTTTTTGTAAGGCACCTGGACGGAAATACATACAAGATCCTGGATTCCCTGGTAAACAAGTGTGATATAGATGCCTACCATGCAATAGAGCCTCCCGCAGGCATGGATATAGTAAAGGTAAAACAGATGTATGGAGATAAGATCATTGTCATAGGAAATATCGACTGCGGCGAGATACTTACAAACTGGACGCCTGAAAAGATTGAAGAAGAGACAAAGAGGATCATAAAGGCTGTATCGCCCGGAGGAGGCCATATTTTCGGCTCCAGCAACGCAATACACGGCGGAGTACCGGTAGAAAATTTCCTGGCCTATACAAATGCCGCCAAGAAATATGGAAAATATCCTATAGAATTATAATAGAAAGAATTTGGCAAATTATTCCTGTGATCATATTTTATGATTATCTGAATATAAATATTTAAGATTCTTCTGATGGATTTGATCTCTAATTTAAAAGAGCTGCTTTCCAGGCACAGGTTCGATGAGAAGATACTTATAACCAGCGACTTTGAAACAGGCAATCAGATCCTGCAGACCCTTGCCAGGGACCCGGGCTGGATAAACTTCAAAGCAGCCACAGTACTGTCCCTTGCATCGGAGGCTGCAGAGGCAGGCCTTATAGAAGAAGGAATAGAGAAAATATCCCTTCTGGAGACAAATATCATAATAGACGGGATATTTTCCGGCCTTTCGGAAGAAGGAAAACTTACCTATTTTAAAAAGTACACCATAAATACAGGCATTATAAGTGCAATAACAGATGTAATCTTTGAACTCAAGATGTCATCTGTGACCCCGCAGGACCTTAAAAACAGGTATTTTATAGATGAGAAAAAAGCATATGACTTAAGATCAATATTTTCCCGTTACCGG
>JAGYMN010000079.1 GCA_018400395.1 Actinomycetota bacterium | reverse complement strand
AAAACTTCCAACCCCTTAAGAGCTGGATTACTATTTCTATTAACCGTCAAATTATCTTAGAAAATAAAAAGAAATATAATAAGTGCGCGATGAAAGATAAATATTCCCCTAAAACAACAAAAATAGGATGTGCTGCCAGAATTTTTAGCAGCATGCTTTATTTCATATAGTTATTTATATTTATATCAGAATCCATAATGGAATATGGCAAACCTTTAATATGGCAGAACTATGTAATTGGCGGAGCGGGAATCATGCTCGCTGCAGGTGTAATTCCGGATGGACAAGAGAAAAAGCATGCTGGATACTTCTTATAGCTTCAGGCATTTCCTTCTCGATATTTTCATTTTTTGAAGCCGGACATGATAAAATATTTGCTTTTCTTATATCTGGATTTCTTTTTTTTAGCCGGCATTCTATTTCTTTTAAGTGTTACTGCCGGCTTCCGCAAAAAGGTGTCCGGCAATAAATTGTGATTTATTTTTTTCTGGCCAGGCTTGTAATAAAACTGAGCCCACCTATCACTATTATCGTTATCCTGACCCACAGGGGATCTATTATAAAATAATCATAAAATGCAAGTACTCCGAATATTATTAGAACTATCCCAAAAAAGAGAGAAAGCCCTCTCGGCATGCCCTTTTCCTCCTCTATATACAGAAATAATATTTTTTGATTATACTATAAGATATTAATGATTTGTATATTTATCAGCCCTTTATAACACCCAGAGGCCTCAATCTTGCAACTTTCTTTGATAATCCAGCCATGCAAGATACATTGACAACTCTGCATATGTCCTTATATGCCTGGGGGGCTTCTTCTGCAAGACCGGGCATGCTGTCAGCAATGACAATTATGCCTTTGTCTATTTTTAAGCTTTTTTTCAATTCATCTCCCCTGATGATCTTTTTTGCCTTTGAACGGCTCATCATCCTCCCTGCTCCATGACATGTAGAACCGAAACTTTCTGCCATAGCTGTTTCTGTCCCGAGAAGTATAAATGAATATGTTCCCATATCACCCGGTATTATTACCGGCTGGCCGATTTCCCTGTAAGCGCTGGAAAGTTCAGGCCTTCCTGGACCAAATGACCTTGTGGCGCCCTTTCGGTGTACACAGACTTTCCTGCGGCTCCCGTTTATATCATGCTCCTCCAGTCTGGCTATATTGTGTGATACATCATATATTGTAGATATATCAGTGCTGTCAGAAGATTCACCCAGATATTTCTTTAAAGCACTGGTTACCTGATATGTGAGGCACTGTCTGTTCACCATCGCATAATTTGCACCGCATGCCATGGCCCTGTAATAGTTCTTCCCTTCATCGGAATAGACAGGGGCACAAGCCAGCTGCTTATCCGGGAGCTTTATTTCATATTTACTCGATGCTTTTTGCATGATCCTTAAATAGTCACTGCATATCTGATGGCCAAGACCTCTGGAACCTGTGTGAACCATGATGACAATACCGGATTCCCTTAATCCCATGATACCTGCCGCATATTCATCATATATTCTGTCAACAGCCTGAACCTCAAGAAAATGATTGCCCGAACCCAGGGTTCCAAGCTGTCCGTAACCCCTCTTTTTTGCTTCTTCGCTCACATATAGAGGATCAGCCTCCTTTACTCTGCCGCCTTCTTCGATATGCTGCTTTTCCTTTTCATCGCAATAGCCCCTGTTAACTGCCCAGTCAATACCGGTTGAAAGCACCTCTTCCATATCCTTTTTTGAAAGACTTATCTTTCCTTTTCCTCCCAGACCCCTTGGAATCGAGAAAGAAATAAAAGACATCATATCTTCCAGTTTATTTTTAATATCCTCCAGTACAAGATCTGACCTTATTGCTCTTACGCCACAGGAAATATCAAAACCCACCCCTCCTGGAGATATTACTCCACCGGTTTCAGGGTCAAAAGCTGCAACTCCCCCTATCGGAAAACCGTAACCAAAATGAATATCGGGCATGGCAAAAGAAGCCTTTATTATTCCCGGCAGTGTGGACACATTCACGACCTGATCTATTACACCCTCTCCCCTGCAATGTTCCATAAGCTGGCTGTCAGAATATATAATGCCCGGCACTCTCATGCCCAAATTTTCATCCTGTTTCACTTCCCATTTATATTCACTCAATTGTATTATTTCGTACTCTGCCATCCAAGACACCTCCTTTTTTAAACATCAAAAATAACCTGTCCTTCCCATATACCTGTATCCTCATTTTTTCCCGCCCGAAGAAGATGATAGGTAGGGGCCTTTATGGAATTTATTATAATATGTCTACTAATATCTATTTTCTCCCCCCATGCCCGGGCATATAAGGATATCCTTTCATTTTTGGTAGTTATATTTACATAAAAGCGCGAAAAAACCATCTCCTCTACTTCAAACAGGTAAATAAGCCTCTCGAGCCATAGCATCATCATGTCATCAAGATCATCTATTTCAGCAGAAAGTTTTATTTCCATTCTCCTGGACTTCTTTACTTTTCTTATATCGGTTATCATAGAGAACATCCCTGTAGCTGCATTTTCAAACAATTCTTCAATGCTTTTACCGGTAAACCTTATCCCTATATCAGAAGTATGGTCTATTTCTTCAAAACAGTTGCCGTCCAACATGCCTCCCCGCATATTACTATTTTAGATTACATATCCTATCAGCTTATTGATTATCTTTATTTTAATTGAATTTAGTATACTTTTTGTTAAAATATAACAGATTAATTGTATTATTTTTTCTAATAATAGTATACAGCCGCATTCTTTTAGGGCGTAAATAATAGAATAAACAATATATGATGTAAAACAATTTATGAGAACCATTAAGGTCAGATTATATAATTTTATTATACAGGGAATCACATTATGAAACTTGATGAAGTCCTTAAAGGCTTAAAAGAAAAATTAAATGAAGCCGTGAAAATTACCGGTTTAAACAGCAGGCACCCGGGTTTTAAAAACTGGCACAGCACTACCATGCAGCTTTTAAGGGAACTCCCCCCTTTATTCTCAATTGAGGTAAATAATTTTAAAAAGCTTACTTTTGAAGAAACGGGTTACAGGAGGGGGAGAAAATATTTTTCAGGAGAGGACAGTACCATATATACCCGGGATCTTGATTACGGATCAACAATACTTAAGGCTATATTAAAAAAGGGTAAACCCGAAATCAGCGGTACAGCGGAAGATAAAAAAGCTGAAACCGATAAACCTGGGAAAAAGAAAACAGGGACTAAAAAAACTTCTTCGGGGAAAAAGTCAAAAAAAGCAGAAAGCAGTGTTCCTTCTAGAAAAGACAGTTCTCCCCATGATTCATAGGATTATTGGAAAAGACTTCGAGACAAAAATATAAAAGGGCCGTCCGGCAGACAATATATTAAAAGCAGCAGCCCTTTTATATTTTTTTACATAATCATGCGGGGTTTTTATAGGAATAAAAGTAAAAGCTTATTAATATAAATACAAAAACTCATCTCATATAATCCTGGAGGATCAGACTTCATACGAAGTTTAAAATTAAACATCAAGTCCTGCTTCTAATGACAAAACTTAGAAAAAGACCTCCTGCTGCAGCTGCAATTATTATAATTACAATCAAAAAGAATTTATCCCCAAGAAAAGATACTTCTTTTTCCGTAAAACCAAGAACCTCAACGGTACCTTCTCCGTCTGCTTTTCCCTCTCCGGTTAATTCTCTTAACATCTCCTCTTCTTCTATATCATCTGCCAGAAGTACTGGAGTTGATACGATCCAGGTTATAAGAGATACGGCCACAAACACCACTAATAATATTTCTATGCCAATATTTCTGGACATATCAGTTAAATTTCACCTAAAAAATTTAAATAATGTATAAATAACCATACAGGCTATATCAATTTCTCAATCCTTATCTTCCTGCCCGGAATTTTCTTTTTTATTTATATCGGAAATTAGCCTATCGAGTTTATTTCTTATCTCATCCAGATTATCCTTTGTAGGTATATTCAATTCCACCAGAGCATCTTTTATCTTATCCCTGTCTGTTTTTGCTATTTTTTCTCTCAGGCTACCGGTTTTCTCCTTTGCTTCTTTTATTATCTTTTTTAATTTTTCCTGTGTAATATCCCCGGTTTCTCTGGCTTTGTAACCTACATCCCTGATTATTTTATCCTGCTTTTTGAGAAGCGGCTCACCTTTTCTGGCAAGATATTCAATCCTGTTCTCCAGTATATTAATCATCTCACTGGTGTTCTTTTTTCCTTCGTTTAAAAGATCCGAAGCAAATTTCTTCTGTTTCTCCTTTGCCAGTTCCCCTTTCTTAATTAATTTTTTTGTTACCTCAGAAGCTTTTTCATAGGTTACTGCTACTATGCCAAGCCCGGTAAGGTATCCTTCCCTTAATTTTGAAGGCATTACACTCCCCCTTTTATCAATAATTATTAAAAAGATTTACACGACACTTCTCCGTGTATATTTATATTTCACTCTCCTTTTCACTGGCCCCTGACTCTTCCTCTGCTTCAGGCTCTTTTACTGCTTCGGGCTCTTCCTTTCTTATATCTTCAGCTTTTTTTTCTTTTTTAGGGACAAATCCGGTAGCCGTATAGTTTGACTTTAATACTTTAAAGCCAAGGTTCCTGGAGGCAAAATCACCTGTTATTTCCCTTATCTCTTTTGTCTTACCGGCAACATCGACACCCTCGGAAATCTTAGAAAAAGAATTTATAATTATACCGTCCTGCCTGGGTATTATACTTACCCTGGGATTTACAACATCCTCAATCTCCAAAAGTTTTTCTTTTATCTGTCTTGATACAGTTTTAAGCGCCAGCATGGATTTTCCTGATTGGTCCGCAGAGATATTTGCCACTTTTATCTTTCTCCTGTAAAACTCGAAAATCAAGATTATCAAACTAATGGCGAGTATGGCAAATAAAATAAGGGCCATAATATAAGGATTCACATTACTTATTGCATTTACCAACCTGCCTGCAACATCCTGCCATTCAAATAGGCCCGTAAATATATTGACTCCCGCCACTATGGAGGATACAATCAAAAACAGCATAATAACTATCATAATTATTCTGTTAAAAACATTCATGTCTTCTCCTTTTATTATTTTAAAATAAAACATCACTCACTGTGAATCAATACCGATTAAAGCGGAGTTTTTTATGCCGGTTTTTACCCCCCCTCTTTCAAAACTCTTATTATATTATACATCTATTATATTATAATATCTCAGTAAAATTAAATCCTACACTGGCACCTTCAAAAATCCTTATATCCAGTATATATTTACAAATAACCTTTTTATATTAAATCGCTAATTGTCAAAATACATTAAGTATCCCTGTATCCCTGACAGCTTTCCCGGTAACTATCCCAAAAAATTATCTATTGCAATTTCAGAAATTTAAGGATAAAATCCATGAGGATAAAGTTCAGATGTTCTTTTTAAAAATAAAAATAGTTTTAAATTTATAGTGAAATAATTCTTAATAGGGAATCCGGTTAGATTCCGGAGCGGTCCCGCCACTGTATGGTTTGC
>JAGYMN010000078.1 GCA_018400395.1 Actinomycetota bacterium | reverse complement strand
ACCTTCCCGGAAACTCCGCCAGGAACTCCCAGGTTTTGCGTGGCCCTGTATAAGCCAACTATTGGTTCATTGGTTGGTGCCATTAACAAATCATTAGGGCGTTTGTCAGAAAACAGCTGCTTTGAAGGCAGCATGTTAAAAGCGTCCTTTATACCTTCATCTGTTACAGGTACATGAATCTGAGAAGCATCACCATCATAGTCCTGGTTGGTGGCTTTTTCCCACAGCGTATTTACACGCAGATTTTTCCCGGAGCGCAAAATGGGCTTAGCTGCCAGAATGGAGTGCCTCCACAGTGTTGGAGCACGGTTTACAATAACAGGGCGTTTCTCTAACTCATCGAGCAGCATTGCCCTGGCAGCCTCAGTCTTGTCTTCCACCTGCTGTTTGGCCTCATAAGAAGGGTACCCCATTTGGGTGAGGCGTCGGATAATAAAAGGACTGTACATTTCCCAGGCAGCATCTTCAGGTAAACCCACTTCATCTAACCCTACAGTGTTATCGGGTATCAGGGTGGCCCTGCCTGACGTATCCATTTTAGAATACACAACCTTGCGCTGGAAATACCCATGCTTAGGCACATCTCCTGCTATAAAGGAAGCAGCACCCTTTACACCCTTGCCCATTAGCTGAGGGTTTGAAGGAGCGGCAAAGCCCGCAAGCTCAGTCATTTTATCCTGCAGGACTTTTCTGTTTTCCTTAATATCCTTTTCAGATGCAATGCCAGCATCCACAAGGTCTTTATATGACTTATTCTGAAGAATAAGATCCCGATAAAGAAGGTTGGCATCATTTTCCATAAGATCACCGGACTTGGCAACAGTGATAGGCCTTAGAGCCGGCGGAGTAATAGGAGCCATACTTAAGGTGTAAGCTTCTCCTGGTTTTAAGTCCCTGTCTTTTAAGGCTTTAAGGTACTTATATTTTTTTACCTGTTTGTCTAAGGCGGTTCCCTTTAACTTGGTATCGTTAAGTCTTGATTCCAGGGCCGTCAGCTCTTTATCTACGTTTATCGAATTTAGTTTCTTACGCAGTGCAGCACCGCCTTCATCAATGTAAGCCTGATCCAGTTCCTTGCCGGACATGTCAAGCAGAGCCCTGGCTGCATCTTTAAATACCGGGTTTATCACCGGCTCTTGAAGTTGCACATGCGCCCACCGATTACCCTGCATGCCCCCGGTGATATTTTCATCAAACAAACCTCCTTTTTCAGGGGTAAGGTCTTTAGCGTTTAACCTCTTACCGTCCTTTATCTCCCCGGCACTCATCTCCTTTATATCTTTGTCAGTCAGTGGGTCTGCTACAAAGTTGGAACCTTGCCGGTCAACTTTCACCCCTGCCTGTTTCAAAGTATCTACAAAGCGGTTAAAGGTTTTTTTCTCTGTAGGGGCATGAATTATCTGTCCATATTTAAAAGCATTCCAGAAGTCTGAGTTCTTAGAGCTTCGTATGGCACTGGAGTCTTTCATAAAATTGCGTGCATTATGAGCTATTAAGGCATTTACCTCCATACCCCCTAAAGCTTTAGGCCCTCGCATACCAGACCCGGTAGGGGCATCGTCCTGATCATAAGCCCCAGTAACCCCACGGGCTGCAAAGTTTGCATCCGTGGTTTTAAACAGTTTATGAATGTACTGATCACCAACAAACACGTTGGGGATCTTCTTCCCGGTTATAGGGTCGGTAACAGTTTCTTTATCTTTTACCCCATGCTTTTTCAGCTCTGATCTCACAAAATCAATATAATTTTCATGGGAAAAGTTTTCTATCTCATAGGGTTTCCCGGTTTTCCTGGCTATTTTGCCAAGGGCACTTTCCAGCGTTTGGGCCGGGTTTATACGTGCCATAACCCCCACAGGCGAAAACAACGCATCCATGGGATTGCCTTCTTCATCCTGGGGCATCTCGTCATCGGGTATCAGTTTGGACACAACACCCTTGTTACCATAAGAGCCGGCAAGTTTGTCTCCGACCTCTATCGGTTTTTTAATTTTTAGCATCACAGTAACCAAAGAGCCCCGTTTAGCTACCTGAACAACCTCTGCTGGTTTATAATTTTCATATACCTGGCTGCTGTCTTTGTATGGAGTACGCAGGCTCTTATGCAGCTGGCCCAGTACCTGGTTTACTTTGCTGGCCGAGTTATCTTCTAAAATAAGTATAACCGGATCCCCGTAATCAAGCTTAGCGCCTTTTTTAACAACCCCGGATTCATCTAACTTATCCAGCTGCTTTTGTGAGTATTTTGAAGGATATATGGATATAAACTTGCTCTTATCCAGCGTGTATGTTTTATCCAGACGAACAGTTATTTTATCTGCGTGAACAGAGGTCATTTTTTTAGCTGCAGATTCTGAAATAACAATACCGTCTTCATGGTTTAAGCCCATATATGGCATGTAGCCTATTTTAAGGGTCTTACCTATTGCCAGTTCACCGTCCCGCACAAAGTTGCTGTCTCCAAGAGGCTGGTCTTTTGTAACTTCGTCCCCCGGTTTTACCAGAACATTATTGTGCAGCATGGTCTTGGTAGCCAGGGGCATGTTGTTGTCATATTCAACTTTATGGGACTCTCCGTTGCCATCTTTTATATAGATGTATTCATCGGATACTTTCGTAACCGTGCCATTTACCGGAGATTTAGGTATAAGAAAGTCCCCTATGCGTTTTATCGTGCTCTCTCCCCGTGCCCCGTTCATGGTTGATTTAACAAGCCTGAGTTCCGGGTCGTCTAAAGGCAGGGCCTGCTGTATATGCTTTGCACCCATAACAAGCCTGTTGGCCTGGCTGGAGTTGACAAAGGGAAGGGACGCGGTTGTACCTGTGTTTAAATCATGCGGACTTGAAGTTTGGAAATCCAACTCTCTTCGCTTTACTTTTACAAGCTTACCTTTATGAATGGCAGACACATCATCGTCAGGGGACGCAGAACCCCGTTTGTATATTGCATCAGGCATCCCGACTATTTTGTCATAAAGATCAATGACCCTGTGCTCTTCCTTTTTCCCGGTTTTTGTATTTATAACCTCCCTGTAAAACTCATTGTCATCTCCTTTTAATGCAGAGATAGTCACCCTGTTGTCTATGCCTACCTTGGAGCTTTCCGGAGTGGCTATGGGATCAATTATTCCTGCATATGAATAGTTGACAGCACGGGTTTCATCCGGCACAGCCGTCTCAGAGGCAATAGCGCCTTCACCTAACCGGGTAATAATAGCAGCAGAATCCATCATTTCCATAGGGTTGATCTGGGAGGGAAGCCTGGAAATGGAACTGGTGGTTACAAAGTTACGTATGGGCTTTGAAAAATATACAGGAGAAAATATGGCTTTGATCTTTTTGGCATCTTCTTTCTGATCTCCTGTTGGTGTGTATGCTTTAAGCTTGGTTACTATCTTGCCAATAGCATCCTTATTTTTATCTATAACCTCTTTTAAAATGTCTTCTACTGTATAAACCTTCTGGAATTCAAGGTTATCGCGCTCATCCACATCCTCATCATCGTTGTATACCTGCAGAATCTTTCTTGCTGCCTGAAGAATCGCTGAATAGTCAACTTTCTCGTAAGACTTGCCAAGTGTAATCTTTGTGGTTTCCGGGTTTATCTCAGTGCCGGCAAAATATTCCCGTATCTTCTGTTCTTTTTCTGTGCTGGTAGCCTGGGTACCCAAAGCTGAGTATTTGCCAATCAGCTTGTTAAACAATGTGGTACGGGTACGTTCCATCTGGGCTGGAGTAACGTTTTCATTGGATGCAAACAGTTCCTGGCCCAGTACAGTTCTGATCTCACTGTCAGGGGCTCCAAGTATTTTTAGCACAGCATACATTGGTACAGTAGACCCCAGGATGCTGACCTTGAATATACCGGTAGCGGGATCCATTATGAGCTTGAAGTTAGCGCCTTTAGATAGGTTAAAGGAGCTTTCAAGTTCATCATTGCCACGTTTACGGGTGTAAATACCAGACTTGGTACGCATCTGGCTTACTATGGAGTACTCGTTGCCATCAACCATCATGGTATACCGGTTGGTATAGTGCGGGATATTAACCAGCCGGTGATTTTTGAGGGTGTGCACAACTTTGTTGGTAGCCGAATCAATTATGTCCAGGTCAACATAGAGGCCCTCTGCGGCATTACCCTTTGATAAAAGCAGGTCTCTTTGCTTGGACTGGGAAATGTCCAGACGCTTTACATTCATATCCTTTAAAACTGCCTGGTATTTCCCGGCGCTGATAGGAAATTTATTTTTTACGGCAGTCTTTACATTATTGATAATGTTTTGCCGGATAACTTCAGGGGAGGTTATAATTTCTCTTGTAGTAGCCATTAAAACTCTGATCCTTTATCTTGTTGGGTTGCTACCCAATCTGAATTATCAACTAATTCCATATACTTAACAACTATGTTGTAACACCCGTCCTTATCAAATGTGCCTTGCTCACTTAAAACCAGGACATCCCCCACCTCTGTCAGCTGGTCTCGGCATTGAAGAGACTTTGTCATAATGTGTTCCAACATCCGGAGGTTACCCGGATTGGTTAGAACCCCAACAAAATATCTTACAATAATCTTCTGGGAAGCTGATTCTCCGTCCAATGCTGTTTTCTGGCTCTGGCCTATCACGGGGGTATCTGAGTACCCCTGCTTTCCTTTGTCTTGGTAAGCTTCATATGTTGTTTCTGTTGGCATTACACCTCCATAAGGTAACTAATTAACTAACTATTTAATAATTATATTTGGGGAGCCATTTCATCTTTCTGGTCGTGCAGGGTCTCCACCATTTTAGACACCATGGCCCACATTACATAATCCTCATTCTGCAGCTGGGCCATATGTGATTTTCTCTGTTCGTATGGTACCATAATAAGCTGCTGGGCAAGCTGCTGGGCATGAGCCATGAGTTTCTGCTGATTATACTGTGGCACAGTATCCATATTTTCTGCAGCCTGTTCTTCCTGGGTCTGTGTCGCAATGTTTTGTTCTTCATCAGCAATGTTTTGCTCAACCTCTTTTGACCTTCGGTAGGCATCCACCTGTTCTTCAACCATCTTCTTTCCTTCTTCCTCAGGATCTATATTCAAGGCTTCCATAAGAGTACGCTGGGAAGTAATGGAGCCGGCAGTCTGCAGCAGTATCTGTTTTTGCACCATATCATCTGCCAGGGTAAACGGAGTAAGGTCTACTTCACAGTATTTGGTTTTATATTTGGCGTTAATCTTTTTTATCACCCAGTTTACATACGTAACTAACTGTTCTGCATACGGGGTAAGCTGGTTTTCAAGGATTCTAAGACCTATTGTACTTTTTTCAATAGTACCATCGCCATAAATAAAACTTGGGGGTATATCCAGGGAAAGAGCCATTTCCTGCTGAGCAGCCCGGATTTCTTCAGTGGGCATTAAAGCTTTGCCCTGGCTGCCTACATTAACTGACCCTGTGGGATAAGGAGCCAGCATCACATGGTTAGGATCCTGCCGCCATTTCTTAATGGCAAAAGTAATCTCATCTCTCCACCGGGACATGTTAGAAAACACGGAAGGATCATTTGTTGACCCCTGGGGAAATAAAATATTTTTAGGGGTAATGTGTTCCAGGCCTATGGCTTCAGAGGCTTTTCTTAAAATAGA
>JAGYMN010000077.1 GCA_018400395.1 Actinomycetota bacterium | reverse complement strand
GCTTTTAGCAAGATATGCAGATGGAAGCCTCAGGGACGCTGAAGGAATACTTGAACAGCTTGCAGCATATGGTAATAGTAAAATAGGACCCGGTGAGGTAGTCTCACTTCTTGGTGTTGTGGATCTGGATATGCTCTTTGAGTTTATTGATGTTCTGGCTGTAAGGGATGTAAAAAGAGGCCTGTCGATGGTAGACAGCATAATAAAGGACAATCATAATATAAAGGATTTTGTATCCGGCCTTATCGACCATCTCTATGATCTCTACGTTGTAAAAAATTATGAAAAATCATCTGAAATAATGGAAATTGCCGGAGATTACATGGATAGATACATCCAGCAGGCTGAAGTGCTGCAGAACGAAGAGATCGAGTATTATATCGGGCATTTCACCGAGCTTTTAAAACAGGTAAAATGGGGCGAGAGCTCAAAGATTTTCTTTAAATCATTCATGATACAGGCAATAAATTATATGGTTTTAGACGATGGTCGGTTTGAAAAAAAGGCCAGGGCATTGGATGCCAGATTAAGCGCTTTAGAAAGAAAAATTAATAGCCTGTCTAATAAAACATCTGCAGGTAGAGATCAAATTCAGAATCCTGATGCGGCGGATGCAGAAATGACGGATCCCGAAGATAAAAGAGATGAAGGCAGCACTGCAGTGGACAAAAACATACAGGAAATAAGCAGCAGGGTGAATGATGATACCGAAGATTTAAAGAAAGAAGATCCGGACATTATAAAGGGCGAAGGTGATTTTGAATCCATAAAGAACAGCATGGACAGAGTGCTAGATATATTAAAAAAGAAAAAGATATCAGTACATGCAATGTTTTTAGAATCTGTTCCGGGCCGCCTGGAAGAAAATACCTTATACTTTTATCTTGATGAAAATAAAAAATGGCATAAAGATCATTTAAATAAGCGTGTAAATTCAAATATAATTTCTTCTGTTATAATGGAAGTCACCGGAATGAAATATCCTGTGGTGTTTGAGACTGTAAAATCTTTCTCCGGGGCAAAACCAGCAGATTTCCCAGACGATGATACTAAGGCTTTTGAAGATACTGTTTATGAAAGCCCCCGGGGTAATGCAGGTAAGGGAATCTCCGAAGATGTACCGGAATATTACAATGGTATGGGAAAATCTTTGGAAGATAAAATGGAATCAGGGCCGTTACAGGAAGAAACTGGAAGTGACCGGGAAAAGAAATCCGGTAAAGACAGCGGAGAAGATGTGATAAAATATTTTAAAAAAAAGTTCGGGATAAAGGAGTAAAATTGAGTTTCAACATGCAGCAGATGATGAAACAGGCTAAGATAATGCAGAAAAGAGCCTTAGAGATTCAGGAAGAGTTAAAGAAGATGGAATTCGAAGCTTCTGCCGGCGGAGGGGCTGTAAAGGTAAAAGTAAATGGAGACCAGGAAGTGCTGGAAGTAAGACTTAATACTGAGATGATAGGTGCAGAAGATATGGAGATGGTCGAAGATATGGTTCTGGTGGCCGTAAACGATGCTTTGAAAAAATCAAAAGATGAGGCAAAAAATAAAATGTCTGCCCTTACGGGAGGAATGAGCCTGCCGGGCCTTTTTTGATTTCTTTGATTATTGCTGAAAGTATAAAATGCCGCTATATATAAAGAGTGTAGAAAAACTAATAAATGAATTCAGGAAACTACCCTCAATAGGACCCAAATCTGCAAGGAGGATAGTATACTACCTTTTAAAGCAGACTCCGGAACAGGTAAATAATTTTGCCCGGAGTCTTATAGAAATGAAGGAAAAAGTAAGATTCTGCAGGCTGTGCCGAAATATTTCTGAGGGTGATATATGCCATATATGCGGGGACACATCAAGGGACCATAAGAAGGTCTGTGTTGTCGAAGATGTGGGAGATGTTGTATTAATTGAGAAAACAGGCAGGTACCGTGGTGTTTACCATGTTCTGCGCGGGCTTCTTTCACCAATAGAGGATATAGGTCCTGAAGAGCTTGGGATACCCCTTTTGATGGAGAGGGTCAGGAAAGAGAAGGTAGACGAGGTAATTATAGCTTTAAATCCAACCGTAGAGGGAGAGAGTACAGCGATGTTTATAAAGAAGATGCTTTCACCCCTGGGGGTAAGGACGACCATGCTGGCAAGCGGGCTTCCGGTGGGGGGAGACCTCGAATATGCAGATGAGATAACCATAGGAAGAGCAATTACAGACCGCAGGGAAATATAATTATTTTGTTGTCTGACCGTTTTGTTAAAAAAAAGTTCTTATTATGATATAATCCTTAAGGTTTTGCCCGGAGGCAATTTATAATATTTTTTAGCCTGCTTTAAAAGACAGGCTTTTGATTACAATCTCAATAAAAATTAAAGGGGAATCAGGAATGAGAAAAATGAAATCAATGGATGGCAATATGGCGGCAGCGCATGTAGCATACGCGTTTACCGAAGTAGCTGCTATTTATCCTATTACACCATCTTCTCCCATGGGCGAGTATGTTGATGAATGGTCTGCGCATGGAAGGAAAAATATGTTTGGAGACGCAGTTAGTGTAAGCGAGCTTCAATCTGAAGGAGGTGCATCAGGTGCGCTTCATGGTTCGCTTGCGGCAGGTTCTCTTACTTCCACTTTTACAGCTTCGCAGGGGCTTCTTTTGATGATTCCTAATATGTATAAAATATCAGGGGAACTTTTACCCGGTGTTTTTCATGTAAGTGCAAGAGCTGTTGCGTCACATGCCCTTTCTATATTTGGTGACCATTCGGATGTTATGGCAGTAAGACAGACTGGTTTTGGCCTGCTGGCATCAGGTTCAATACAGGAGATAATGGATCTGGCTGGAGTGGCACATTTGAGTGCAATTAAGTCAAGAGTGCCATTTTTACATTTCTTTGACGGTTTCAGGAGCTCACATGAGATACAGAAGATCGAGTTAATAGATTATGAAGATTTTAGAAAATTAGTTGATGAGGATGCCTTAAAAAAGTTTCGCCAGAGAGCATTGAACCCGGAACATCCGGTCACAAGAGGTACGGCCCAGAATCCTGATATATTTTTCCAGGCAAGGGAATCTTCAAACAGGTTTTACGAAAAGGTTCCCGGTATAGTCGAAGAATACATGAAAGAGATAAGTAAGCTAACAGGAAGAGAATACAGGCCGTTTAATTATGTAGGCGCCAGAGATGCTGAGTATATCATTGTGGCAATGGGGTCTGTTACGGATACTATAGATGAGACTGTCAGCTATCTAAACAAAATGGGCGAAAAGGTAGGAGTGGTTAAAGTTCATCTTTATCGTCCATTCTCTACTGAGTTTTTCTTAAAATCCGTGCCGGAAACAGTTAAAAAAATTGCTGTCCTGGACCGCACTAAAGAGCCAGGCTCAATAGGGGAGCCTCTTTATATGGATATTAAAACTGTATATTCAGATATGGAAAGAAAGCCCGTAATTGTTGGCGGAAGATATGGACTTGGCTCAAAGGATACAACTCCAGGTCAGATAAAGGCTGTTTTTGATAATTTAAAATCGGATAATCCTAAAAATGGATTTACCATAGGTATAAATGATGATGTTACCCATACATCTCTTGAGGTAAAAGAAGAAATCGAGACCACTCCGGAAGGTACAATAAGATGTAAATTCTGGGGACTGGGCGGAGATGGTACGGTTGGAGCAAACAAGGATGCAATTAAAATAATAGGTGATAATACTGACCTGTATGCACAGGGTTATTTTGCTTATGACTCCAGAAAATCAGGAGGACTTACCGTTTCCCATCTCAGGTTTGGAAAATCTCCGATTAAATCCACTTACCTTATAACCAGCGCAGATTTTGTGGCCTGTCACAATCAGGCCTATGTTAGGCAATATGACCTGCTTAAAGGGTTAAAAAAAGGCGGGTCTTTCGTTTTAAATTGTAAATGGAGCGAAGAGGAGCTTGATGAAAAGCTGCCGGCGGATATAAAAAGATATCTTTCTCAAAATAATATAGATTTTTATATAATTGATGCTACCAGCATAGCAGCTGAGATTGGGCTGGGAAGCAGAATAAATATGATTATGCAGGCTGCTTTCTTTAAGCTTGCAAAGGTAATACCCATTGATGACGCAATAAAATATGTGAAGGAAGCCATAAAGAAGACATATGGCAGAAAAGGTGAAAAAATTGTAAATATGAATTATCAGGCTGTGGATAAAGGAATAGGCTCATTAAAGAAAGTCAGCATTCCGGCCGGCTGGAAGGATGCTGTAGAAATAGAAGAGGTAGCGGAAGCTCAGGAGCCTGATTTTATAAAGAATATTTTAAGGGTAATGAACAGGCAGGAAGGTGACAGTATTCCCGTAAGCGCGTTTGTCGGAGCAGAAGACGGCACATTCCCGCAGGGGACATCCGCATATGAGAAGAGAGGTGTTGCCATAAATGTTCCGGAATGGCAGGAAGATAAATGTATCCAGTGCAACATGTGCTCATATGTCTGCCCCCATGCCTGCATAAGACCCGTACTTGTTACCGATCAGGAATTAAAAAATGCACCGGATGACTTTAAGACTATCAAGGCAAGAGGCAAGGGCATGGACCGGTATTCTTTCAGGATGCAGGTAAGTCCACTTGATTGCACGGGTTGTGGAAATTGTGTGGATGTTTGCCCTACAAAAGAGAAGTCGCTGATTATGAAGCCTCTTGATTCACAGATGAAGGAAGCTGAGAACTGGGATTTTGCTTCAAAAGTTCCGGTAAAAGAAGATGTTGCAACTATTAATTCAGTTATAAGCAGCCAGTTTAGAAAACCATTACTGGAGTTTTCAGGTGCCTGCCCCGGGTGTGGTGAGACCCCTTATGCAAAACTTGTTACCCAGCTATTCGGTGACAGGATGCTTATAGGCAATGCCACAGGTTGTTCGTCTATCTGGGGCGGCTCTGCTCCCACGACTCCTTATACGGTAAATGATGAAGGAAAGGGCCCGGCATGGGCAAATTCTTTATTTGAAGATAATGCTGAATATGCATACGGTATGCTTCTGGCAATAAAATATATGAGAAACAGGATTGAAAGCTATTTGAAGCAGCTGTATGAGATGGATATAGATCCCGGAGTAAAGGAAGCGATAACCGAATGGATTGAAGGAAAAGAGAATGCTGATGCAAGCAAAGAATCTACCAAAAAAATCTTAAAGTTATTTAAGAACAATTTTAAGGACGAAAAGGCCAATGAACTAAAAGAAAAAATACTGGAGCTTAAGGACTATTTGATCAAAAAGTCAGTATGGGCTTTTGGTGGAGATGGCTGGGCTTATGATATAGGATATGGCGGCCTGGACCATGTGCTTGCATCGGGGGAGAATATAAATATCCTTGTCTTTGATACAGAAGTGTATTCAAATACGGGAGGTCAGTCTTCAAAATCTACTCCCCTGGGGGCTGTTGCAAAATTTGCTGCTTCAGGTAAAAAAGTTAAGAAAAAAGACCTCGGGCTTATGGCCATGAATTATGGTTATGTGTATGTTGCCCAGATTGCGATGGGGGCAAGTCCGAAACAGACACTCAGGGCATTTGTTGAAGCTGAGCAATACGAAGGGCCCTCGCTTATAATAGCTTACAGTCCCTGTATCAACCACGGTATTGATATGAGATACTCACAGGTTGAGGAGAAAAAAGCAGTGGAAGCCGGTTACTGGCCCTTGTACCGCTTCAATCCTGC
>JAGYMN010000076.1 GCA_018400395.1 Actinomycetota bacterium | reverse complement strand
CTGTACGGGGTGGCCTGAAAGCTCGCCCATAATCCCTCCGTGAAATTGTACAAGACTGCACCCCGTAAGTGCAGAAGTCAGGGCACCTATTGCTTTTTCATATCCAGATTGATAGTCAGGGATTTTTGAGTTTATACATCCTGGATAAGCATTTGCAGTCGGTACACCGTAATGCCTCCACATCTGGTTAAATAAGGCATTCCCTATTGATGCTCCTATCTGTCCAAAAGCTGGGGCTCCCGTTCTCATATTCTGGGGGCAGTCAATCTCCCACATGAGGCACCTGTGACCTGGATTAAGAAGCTGGATAAATACCAGCATTGATATAAGTTCTGCATTCGTCTTGGCAATGGCACCGGCAATGGTAACAGGTGCCGTTGCACCGAAAAAACTCCCCGAGCATGGCCCTAAGGGCAAACCGCTATCTACAAATCTACGGACCTGGTTTACTGCACTATCGAACCATGCTAATGGAGAAGCGGGGCTGACTGCACCCAGGATTTCAGCCCCTGCAGCTCTTGCCATCTTGATATGAAAAATTTCAGAATCGTTGGAATAGGGACTTTCACAAAACTTACTTGTATTCTTAAGCTTTATTGCCATAAGCTCCGGCATTATCATCACAGGAGGGACACCGGCGCAGCCAAAATATGGATAACATGAAAGCCCATGAACTGTAGGCAGGGCATCCAGGACTTTTACAAAATCAGCATATTCTTTTTTTGTAGGCGGTCTCGGGACAAAGGTATCCAGGTCTATTGTATTCATGGAAGGCATATCCTGGAAATATACAGTATCGGCACTATAAACCATATCATATTTTTCCTCCCTGGCCTTAACCCTGAAAACACCTGGAGTTTTCCTGATAGATTCTTCGGCTAAACCTTCCGGGAACCTGACCACACTTCTGTCTTTATCAACTATACAATCATTTTTTTCAAGGAAATCTAAAGCCCACTTACTCTCAAATTTAACCCCTGTCTCTTTCAGGATATCTATTGAAGCTGCGTGTATAGCCTCCACTTCCTCTCCGGATAATATCTCTAACGGTTTAAATTTTCTCTTATAACCCTTTAATGCCATCTCTAACCTCCGCAGCCGCTTATTAAGCCGTTTAAACCTTAACCAACCGTTGATTAACTTCCTGAGAACCTTTTAATATTTTCCCAGTTCTCTTCCTGTATCCACCATTCTTTTAATATTTTCAATTGGTGTGTCACCGGGTATTGCGCAGCCAGCTCCAAGGATAAAATTATATCCTTCTTTTCCGATATTTATAGTTTTTATAGTCTCTTTTTCTACTTCCTCTGGAGAACCCATCTTCAGTAATCTGGGACTTACTACCCCCAGTATGCAACATCTTCCTGCAGACAATTTTTTGGCCTCTTCAAAATTTGTCTTTTCATCTATTTCTATTATATTCGCACCGGTATTGATAAAATCCTCTATAATAGAGTCTACATTTCCACAGATATGACTCGCAATTTTTATACCTCTTTTATTTAACCGCTCTATATGTTCTTTCTCGAAGGGAAAGGCATACTTTCTGTAGATCAAAGGTGAGACTACATCCGGTCCTGCAAGCGATTCGCCCATAGAAGTAAAATCTGAACCGGCTTTTGCCAGCTCTATAGCATATTTTAAATGCACCTTTCTGGTGTAATCCATAAGCATTTTTATATCTTCCTCATTCTTTTCTTCCGCGAGTGCCATTAGAAAATTGTTCATACCTAATAATTCTGCAGCGAGGCTAAAAGGGCCCTGATCGCCTCTGCCATTTATATAAACTTCATCCCCTATTTCCTTTTTCAATATCTTAATTGCTTTTAACATTTCGGGTACGTGCCCGGCCTTGGTCATGTCAGGTACTTTTAAATACCTGACATCTGAAATTTTCTCCAGTACTGGTTTTTTTATCCAGGGAGCCTCTCTGTCAGGATATTCAACTGTACAGCCACAGGCTTCAGCAAGTGTGGCTATTCCAACTTCAACCATTAATATATCATTGTCAAATATTTCATATGCCTTCAACTGGGATCCGGCAATCAATTTTCCATCTGTAAATATCTCACCGTAAGGTATTTTCATCAACTCCGCACATACTAAAAAGTTGTGCAGAGCTATAGGCACAAAATCACATCTTTTTAAATCGATGCAGCTCTCTATATTTTCTCTTCTATTCATTTTTTATAAATCCCTATAAATTATTAACCTATAAATATAATATTTTTTGGTCTTAAATCAGGATATTGATCAAATTATATTAACATATTTAAGGGCATAAAGACATCGGACAATCTGCCGCCATTTTTTTTATTTCAGGGATTCATAGGTTTAAGCCATGCTTCTTTATTCATTTAAAAGCCTGGCCATAATCTTTCCAGAAATTTAAAACTTTAGTTCCCTATCCGATATGATTAAGGCCTGATTTCGTATAGTATTAAGAAAAATCTGATTATTCGATATAATTAAAATGGTAAGGATAAGATGATAATGGGAAATAAAATAAATTTAGTACTTCTTTTCGTAGCAATATTTCTTTTAATTTCCATTTTTATATTATCATTCTTTTACTTTACCGGTCTTAAGAGTTCAGGAGACGAACTTGAGTCACTGGAAAAAACGCTGGAGCAAACAACTGATGACAGCAAGATAAAAGACCAGGTGATATATGAACATGAAATCCTGATAAAGAATCTAAATAAATTAATGTCTACCGTCTATTTCGGCCTGGCAGTAAGAGCCGATGAGGGCAAGAGTGAAAAAAGTTTTACCGCTTTCAGTATGTATCATAATGACAGATTCTATATTATTACTGCAGGCCACTGTATCGAGTATAGAGAATTTGTATATACTGATTTTGGATTTAAATCAAATACAGACAATATCTGGCTCTATCCGGATCTTTTATACTATGAAAATGATTATTGCAATAACCGTGATTTTGCCATTTTTTATCACCCTGAAATAAAGACAGGGCTTATTGCCGATACTATAAATAACGAACCCAGATATGTTCTGGGTAATATCCATAACAAAATTAATTTTCTGAAAGAGTTCGACACAGCTGAGAGCGGCGAAAGCGGAAGCCCAATCTTGAACTCAAGCTGTAAGCTAGTAGGTGTGGTTATAAAAAATAACAATGAATATACACCGATTAATATAATAACAGAAAAAATAGACGATCTGTCCAATATGCAATAATAGATATCCCCTAGGTCGTAACAAGAGGCAGGACATTTTTATCTATGGAACTCTCGTCACTGCCAGCTTCTGCTCTAAACAGTCGCCACCTTTCAGTATGCTCCATATAATCATCAGGATGAACTGAATTATAGGCGCCCAACGATTCTATTTCCAGGATATCAGCATCTGTGTAAATTTCTGTATTAACCCCAAAATCAATATAAGCAGCAGATGGGTCAAAATCATAACTTTTAATGAAAACTTCACCATTAAGAATATATGCCACCCATCCCGGAGTGTTTAGCAGCCCAAGTTTCTGCCTGGCAGAAGCAGCGGGATCCTGACAGAGCTGTATATATTTTTTACCCCATATCCATCGCGGGTCAGACATATCTGTGTATCCCCACAAAACCAGCGGCCTTACCGGAGTAAGCTTATCCTCCCAGCTCTGAAATGGTTCCTGCGGAATAATAGCGCGTCCATTAAGTCCCATTACGGTAATACTCCATACAGCAAAGCTTATATCCCAGATATTATGATTTATAATCCTATGGACTACTTTAACAGAGTTATCACCGGTCAATGTGACATCCATTTGTTTCTGCATACCGGTAGCGGCCTCTACTCTCTGGGAAAGTTTTAGGGTGTTGTTTTCTACCCTATAATCCACAGGCTGGTTATCCGGAAAATAGCACCGGGGATTTGCTTCCGGACCATGCCACAGCCTGTGACCTCCATACATTCTCCACGCGTCACCCCCCGTTCTGCCCTGATCATTTTCGACTTCTCTGAAAATGTTCTGACCACCTATAAATCCTAAACGTATTATCCTTGGTCCCACATCTGTAGTTGCCACCAGTTCGATATCACCGTCAGTCATCCTTATGCAGTTTCCCCAGCCACCAAATTTATATTTTTCCTCTATATTCATTTTTTCTTCCTTTAAATTTCGGGTATTTATTATATATAAACTTTTCGACAGATATCTAAGTGTATTTTAATTTATCCTCTTCTACAACTTCATATCCAATCAGTTTAGCCAAATCTTTAAATTCCTGTCTGTAATTACCGAATAGCACCACTCTGTGATGAGCAAGGCTCTTCCAATCAACATTTTCAAAAAGGGCTTTTGCATTGGTTCTGATAGCCACCTTGTTCCTGCCCAGTATATCATCCCAGTATGGAAAAAGTTCTTCACCGGAAATTGTCCTGCCTGTGAAAACAGCCAGTTTTTTCGCATACATACCTATTCTCACCACTGTTACATTCTCGTTTATCGGATAAATGGCCTGGGCACAGGCTCCACCTGTATTCTCTTCCACAAATGGTAAATTTCTTATAATATAAGGAGTTATTCTTTCATCACCGTAAGGCCTGAGAGTACCCTCACAGTGAGCGACTATAGCCGTATTAATCATGGGATCTATACTATAATCTCCCAGCAGGCCAGTACTTCCGGTAATGTATAAACCTAACTGTTGAGTAATTAAACAATCTGTCAAAGTCTCGGAGGCAGCTGCTGTACCATCTGTACAGAATTGTGTAGTAGGAAGACCCTGCGAGGGAATTCCCTGCTCGGTTGCCTTTTTAAATCCCAGAGGGGGCCATCCAAATCCTTCAGTGGTTATGGCCTGGCAATCATACTGCTCCATTAATTCTTTCATAGCAAGATATAACTTTGCTGATTTTAATACCTCAGATTCTGTTGTACCCCGTAATGTCACGGCTCCATAAATCCATTTATCGGCAATCTCTTTTGATTTTGCTTCATCTGCTTTTTTTACCTTTTCAAATAACTCTTTTTGCGGAACCGCTATAAGCTCCGTACCAAAAGTTTCTCTTAGATTATCCATATAGGCTTTATCATATTCTTCTCTTGTTGTATCAATTTGAATTGGTATTGGTTCAAAATAACCCAGCGGCGGCATATCCGTTACAACCAGCATCCTTAAATCCCTCATCTTCGAAATAGCACATATGAGCCTGACTTTTTTTGCTATATCTTTTATCCTGCGGGAATAAATTTCCGGGTCCTTATCACAATAAAATGGCAGATGAGATGTTAAAACTCTACTATTATCATATGGATGAAATGGAAGCGTAGAGCATGCTTTAAGCGGGCGCTTCACAACAATTGTGGGCAGCCCAATTGATATCAGTTCATCTGATGCCATGTCTGTATACGATTCGGCAAATATAAGCAAACCATCCAGATCTTCTTTTTGCTTTTTTATATCAGAAACAATATCCCCAGTAATTTCAGCTTTTTTAGATAAATGTACATCCTTAACAATAAATTTAACTTTTGTATACCCGGTACCACCAACAAATTCTACATCCTTAGACTCATTTTTAATCTTTTCGAGTATATCCCTGTTCTCCATCACTTTTATATTATGGTGATAATTACGATAAGCATCAAACCCTACAGGATCGATAGTTGAGAGAAAAACAGTGTAAATTTTTTTTGTCTTATTCATTTTAATCACTTCTTTTTCATTTTATTTATAAAATTGTTTTTTCATTTTACAACAATAGCTTTTTTTAAAAACAACATTTGATTTAAATTAATTCTAATTGTTAACACTAAAGCCGCTGCAGGATCTCCAGATTGTTATAGTGCAATTATCAATTACCTGTTAATTTATTAATTACCATTTAATACTATTTAAATAA
>JAGYMN010000075.1 GCA_018400395.1 Actinomycetota bacterium | reverse complement strand
TAGGCAAAAAGGAGGGGGACAGGTGGGTGCCCCTGATAAGCGGCATCTTTATATTCGTCCTGGCAAACAACCTTATAGGTATCATCCCAGGAGCATATACACCCACAGCCAATCCCTTAGTTCCCGTAACCCTTGCGATAATAGTATTTTTCACAGTACAGTTTACAAACCTTAAAATGCACGGGTTCAGGGGTATCGCAAGGACCGTAGCGCCGGCGGCAGTACCTTCATGGATGTATGTCATTGTGGTGCCCATAGAGACAATAAGCATGATAGCCAAACCTTTTTCACTGTTTATAAGGCTTACGGCAAATATGCTTGCCGGTCACACCATTATCTTTGTACTTTTCGGACTGATTGTTTATTTTAAGAATTATATTGTTGCAGTTCCCATAGTACCATTTGCAGTGATAATGACCATATTTGAGATATTTGTATCGGCAATACAGGCATATATTTTTGCGGTGCTTTCCGCAATGTACATAGGAGAGGCGGTAAGGCCTAAAGATTGATATACAGGATAATAAAATATAATTTTTGATGTACAGGAGGATTTTTTATGGACTCGAAGACAGCAGCAGTGATAGCAGCAGGATTTGTAATGGCCATAGGTTCTATTGGACCGGCACTTGCAATAGGTAATCTTGTAGGCAAGGCACTCGAAGGTATGGCAAGGCAGCCGGAGGCAGGCGGCCAGATACAGACAGCGATGTTTATAGGCATAGCCTTTGCAGAGGCCATAGCGCTTTACGCTCTGGTAGTAGCATTCCTGCTCATATTTGTTGTATGAGATAAGCGGAGTAATAAGGAATATATAAAGATTAATTTAAAAGAGGTGTAATTAATTTGGAAGAAGCACTTCAAATATTAAACCCGATGACCAGTACTATTTTCTGGTCGATCATAGTTTTTGTGATACTGGCTGTCCTGCTCTGGAAGTTTGCCTTTAAACCTATAAATAATATCATATCAAGAAGGGAAAAAGAGATAAGGGAAAAGCTGGATGATGCGGACCGCAAAAACAAAGAAGCACGAAAATACCTTGAAGAACAGAAAGAAGCCATTGAGGATTCCAGGGCGGAGTCCCGGAAGATAATAGATGAAGGCGGGAATGAGGCAAAAAAAATAAAAGAGGAAACAGAGAAAAAGGCACACGACAGGGCAAGGGCTATGATAGAGGAAGCACAGGCAGAGATACGGAGAGAAAAGGCAAGATCCATAAATGAGGTCAAAAACGAGATGGTGGAGATTGCGATTTCTGCTTCACAGAAAATAATATCGGAAAAACTTTCTGCAAAAGACCACAAAAAGCTGATAGAAGAAAGCTTAAAAGAGCTTAAAGAATTATAGGTAAAGGTATGGATAAGGACATCAGAGAATTAAAAAACTATGCCCGGGCTGCTGTTGATATAGGCAGGTCTCTTGGCGTACTCGAAAAACTGGAGACCGAAATGAAGACGGTAACAGATAAGATAACTTCTGATCTTGATCTAAAAAATTATCTGGGCGATAAATCGAAGAGCCAGAATGAAAGGATAGGCGCAATCCTGGATATTTTTAAAAACAGCCCAACGCCTGCAATAAAAACTATGATGACAATGATAGTTGCCCTTGAAGCAGTAAATGAAATAGACAGTATATACGAAATCTTCACCGGTCTCGTAAGTGACCATAAGAAGCAGACATATGTTGAAGTTATAAGTGCTATAGAACTTGACAGCAGTACGGTTAAAAAAATAAAAAAAGATCTGGACAGGGTATCAGGTTTTGACGTCAGGATAGGAAATACGGTGGACGATTCGATAATAGGCGGGATTATAATAAAGATTGGCGAAAAGGTAATGGACCTGAGTGTAAAGAGAAGATTAGAAGACATAAAGGCTAAATTAAAATCAGTAGAACTCGGAGGTAAAGAATTTGGCGCTTAAGATTGATTCTGAAAAGATTGCATCCATTTTAGAAAAGCAGCTGAAGTCATATAAGAAGGAGACAGAAGTTGAAGAAATAGGCTATGTCACAATGGCCGGTGATGGGATTGCAAGGATATACGGTCTGTCAAGGGCAATGGCTGGAGAAATGCTGGAATTTCCAGATGATATATATGGTTTGGCATTGAATCTGGACAGGCATGAGATTGGAGCCATAATATTGGGGAAATCCACTAAAATACAGGAAGGTGACCCTGTAAAATGCACCGGCAGGATACTTGAAGTCCCGGTAGGCGAGGAACTCATAGGAAGAGTAGTTAACCCGCTGGGAAGGCCACTTGACGGAGGAGAACCCATAAAGACCGAAGTCTACAGACCAATTGAGTACATGGCTCCTGATATTGTAAGCCGCCAGCCGGTAAAGGAGCCACTTCAGACAGGCATAAAAGCCATCGACTCTATGATACCTATAGGAAGGGGCCAGAGGGAACTTGTCATAGGGGACAGGAGCACCGGGAAGACGGCAATACTAATAGATACTATTCTAAACCAGAAGGATAAAGGTGTAACGTGCATATACGTTGCGATTGGGCAGAAGACATCTAATGTTGCAAAAATAATTGACAGGTTAAAGCGCAGCGGAGCCATGGAATACACAATCATAGTTTCGGCTTCCGCCCAGTATCCTGCATCCATACAGTACATAGCCCCTTATGCCGGATGCGCGATAGGTGAATATTTCATGTATAAAGGGCAGCATGCCCTTGTACTTTATGACGATCTTTCCAAGCAGGCTGCAGCGTACAGGGAGCTTTCGCTTCTTCTGCGCAGGCCCCCGGGAAGGAAGGCGTATCCGGGAGATATATTCTACCTTCATTCAAGACTCCTGGAGAGGTCGGCTAAACTCTCCGATGAACTTGGAGGCGGTTCCATGACTGCTATGCCTGTGGTGGAAACAAAAGCTAATGATATTTCTGCATATATCCCGACAAATGCCATATCCATAACCGATGGCCAGATATACCTTGAAACAGACCTTTTTAATGCAGGGATAAGGCCCGCCATAAATGCAAGCATATCGGTATCGAGGGTAGGTGCAAATGCGCAGATAGAAGCAATGAAAAAGGTTACGGGTACCCTGAGGCTCGATCTTTCGCAGTTCAGGGAGCTTGAGACTTTTGCCAAATTCGGTACCGAACTGGGACAGGAAACAAAGAAGCAGCTGGCCAGGGGTGAAAAGACTATAGAGATACTAAAGCAGGATCAGTACGAACCGATGGACGTTGAGGAGCAGGTGCTTATAATATTTGCCCTTACAGAAGGGTATCTGGACGACCTCGAGATTAGCGATATATCAGATTTTGAGAAAAAATACCTGGACTTTATGAGGAACTGTCATCCGGACATAATAAAGCAGTTAAAGGAAAAAAATGATATAACAGAGGATCTGGATAAAAGGATAAGAGGTGCCATAGAAAATTTCATTGATATCTTTAAACACGGATAAGGCTTAAATATGATAAGCACAAAAGAGTTAAGTAAAAGGATAAAGAGGATAAGCGGTACACGGAAGATAACAAAGGCAATGGAGATGATAGCATCTTCAAAGATAAGGATTGACCAGAAAAGGATCCTTGAGGCAAGGCCCTTTATAGATAAGATAGAAGATTCCCTCACAGACATTGCCTGTTACTCAAATGTCCGGCACCCGCTCCTTATACCGCACAAACAGGTAAAAAAAATTCTGGTTATGGGCATAACAGCAGACCGCGGACTCTGCGGGGGATATAATTCAAATATAATAAGGCTTATCGAGAGGATTTTGCGTAAGATAAAAGAAGACGGCAGGGATTACAGGCTTGATATAATAGGTACAAAGGGGAAGAACTACTTCAGGTACAGGGGATATGATATAAGCAGGGTTTATGAGAATCTTTCAGACCACCCCAGGTTTCTGGATGCCAGAGCAATAGCCGAGGAGATAATAACCGAATATATAACCGGAGATGTTGATGAAGTTGTTATATGTTATACAAAATTTACCAGCCCTGCCGAGCAGAAGGCAAGGGCCATAGAGCTTCTGCCTATACCTTTCATGGAAAAGATGGAAGAGATAGAGGACCTGGAGAACAAAATAGGACTTGTAAATCTTGGTGACAGGGCTTGCAGGCTGGTGTCGGAATTCTTATATGACCCATCGCCAGAAGCTGTCCTGGAATCCCTGCTGCCGTCATACATATATACTATCATATATATGTCGCTTCTGGAATCGACGGCAAGTGAGACAGGAGCCAGGGTGACAGCTATGAAGAGTGCCAGTGACAACGCAGAGGATATGATAAAGGAACTTGAAATAAAATACAACAGGACAAGGCAGCAGCTTATAACAATAGAGATATCCGAGATAATATCCGGGTCCGAGGCGCTCAGTGAAAGTCGTTACAATTAATTTTAGCCTCCTGGGAGGTGGCAGTAAACAATATGGCAGGTGAAAATATAAACCGGGGAAGGATAGTAAGCATAAGGGGATCGGTTATGGATGTAGAATTTAAGCCCGGGAAGATCCCTGAAATCTATAACTGTCTGGAGATTTACCGCCCGGGCAGTGAAAGTAAAGGCCGCAAAATGGAGAAGGTAGTGGCAGAGGTCCAGCAGTCCATAGGCGGCAATATGGTAAGGGCCGTTGCCATGTCTCCCACAGACGGCCTCCGCAGGGGAATGGAAGCAATAGATACGGGAAGGACTATAGAGGTGCCTGTGGGCCGGGAAACCCTGGGAAAATTATTCAATGTCCTGGGTGAGCCGTTAAATGAGGAAGGTAAGTTCATAACAAAAAAGAAGCTTTCCATACACCGTGATCCACCCTCAATCGGGGATATTGAGCCCACCACGGAGCTCTTCGAGACCGGAGTGAAAGTAATAGACCTTCTCTGCCCCTTTGTAAAAGGCGGCAAGATAGGCATGTTTGGAGGGGCAGGGGTCGGAAAAACAGTTATTATAATGGAGCTGATTCATAACATAGCCATAAAGCATGGAGGATTTTCAGTATTTTGCGGCGTTGGGGAAAGGACCAGGGAGGGGAACGAACTTTACCTGGAGATGAAAAGGTCCGGGGTGCTTGATAAGACTGTAATCGTATGCGGACAGATGAGCGAGCCTCCCGGGGCAAGGCTGAGGGTCGGGCTTACCGGACTCACCATGGCAGAATATTTCAGGGATTTCGAAGGAATGGACATACTGCTTTTCATAGACAATATATTCAGGTTTGTTCAGGCCGGGCAGGAGGTATCGACACTTCTGGGAAGGATGCCGTCAGCAGTGGGATACCAGCCAACGCTTGCCAGCGAGATGAGCGAGCTCCAGGAAAGGATAACCTCTACCAAAAAGGGATCCATAACATCTGTGCAGGCCGTGTACGTACCTGCAGACGATCTTACTGACCCTGCGCCTGCAACTACATTTTCACACCTTGATTCCACAGTAGTGCTGTCCAGGCAGATAACTGAAAAGGGCCTCTATCCTGCAGTCGATCCCCTGGAATCGTCCTCTCAGATACTTAATCCCCAGTATGTAGGAATAGAGCATTATAATGTAGCAAGGAGCGTGCAGGAGATACTGGAAAGGAACAGGGAGCTCCAGGACATAATAGCCATACTGGGAATAGACGAACTTTCTGAAGAGGACAGGCACATTGTACAGAGGGCAAGAAAGATCGAGAAGTTCCTGTCCCAGCCGTTTTCAGTGGCAGAACCGTTTACCGGCCGTAAAGGAAAGTATGTAAAAATAGAGGACACCATAAAGAGCTTTAAGGCAATCGTGGAAGGCAAATATGACGATGTTCCTGAACAGGCTTTCTACATGGCCGGAGGAATAGAGGATGTGGACCAGAGGGCCGAAGAGGCAAAAGCGAAGCAGAAAGAAGAAGAAAAAAAGGTAAAAGACTGAGCAAATTACAGTGATGTAAAATCATGAGCGGAAAAAAGTTACATGTGAGTCTTGTGACG
>JAGYMN010000074.1 GCA_018400395.1 Actinomycetota bacterium | reverse complement strand
TCACTATTACCATATGCTGCAAGCTGTTCAAGTATTCCTTCAGCGTCCCTGAGGCTTCCATCTGCATATCTTGCTAAAAGTCCAAGGGCTGAATCAGTTATTGATATTTTCTCGGCTGCTGCAATCTCCTTCAGTTTGCCCACGATCAATTTAAGAGGTACAGGATTGAAATCAAACCTCTGGCATCTTGACATTATTGTTGGAATTACCCTGTCCGGCTCGGTGGTAGCCATTATAAATATAACATGCTCCGGGGGCTCTTCCAGAACCTTCAGCAGGGCATTAAATGCTTCTACGGTAAGCATATGGACTTCGTCTATTATATAGACCTTTTTCCTGAGGCTGTTGGGAAGATACCTGACCTTCTCCCTGAGTTCCCTTATCTCATTTATACCCCTGTTTGAAGCTGCATCTATCTCTATTACATCAACATTGCTGCCGGCTGTAATGCTCCTGCAGTTTTCACACTTATTACAGGGCTCTGGTGTGATGCCCTTTTCACAATTAACAGCTTTTGCAAGTATCCTTGCAGTAGAAGTCTTCCCTGTCCCCCTGGGGCCGCAGAATATATAAGAATGGGAAAGCCTTTTACTGGCAAGAACATTTTTCAGGGTCTGTATATTATATTTCTGGCCCACCACTTCATCAAAACTCTGTGGCCGCCATTTACGGTACAAAGAGATATATGCCATTATCAGACTTCCAGTATCTGTGCTTTATTATTAACCTTATCATATGCCGTGCCACAGTTTCGACATAAAATACCAGGCGCTTCCGGTACAGTTAGCTCCAGTCAGGTTCTCCTGTGGCACCCGGAGAATGTTACTTACCGCTGCTTCCTCTCGGACCTGACGGGGTTTGTAACCCTCCGCCGCACAGGACCCGGCCTTCATCACCACTTGTACAGGAGCATAACCTACTATTTCAAGCCTCAGCCTGTTGATCGGTCCCACTGGAGCGGATTGTGGGTTACAGGGCACCGCTAGCTCCCCACCTAGCACGGCAGTTTGATTATATAAAAATAATAGAAAAAATTAAACAAACTGGTCATTATTTTATATTGTTCCGGTCCTTCCGATACCTGTACTTATCCTTCAAGTATCCAAAAAAAGTTTAATTATATTATCCAGCATCCTTTATGGACAGCTGTATCCTTTTCCTGTCACGGTCTACATCAAGGACTTTTACCCTTACCTCCTGATGAAGCATAAGGACTTCTGCCGGATCTCTTACAAAATCGTGTGAAATATTGGAGATATGCACAAGCCCGTCCTGCTTGATCCCTATATCGACAAAAGCGCCAAAATTGGTAATATTGGTAACAATACCCGGAAGCATCATACCTGTTTTAAGATCTTCTATGGAGTTTACACCCTTCCTGAATTCAAATATTGATATCTTTTCCCTCGGATCCCTGCCCGGTTTTTCAAGTTCATTCATGATATCTTCAAGGGTAGGAAGACCTGTTTTTTCATCCATGTAATCATTCAGATTTATCCTCTTACGCACAGCACCATCTTTTAAAAGTGAACAAACATCCATTTTAAGGTCCCCGGCCATTTTTTCTACTATATAATAGCTTTCCGGATGAACAGCACTGTTGTCAAGGGGGTTTGTACCATCCTGTATCCTTAGAAAGCCCGCACACTGCTCATAAGCTTTCTCTCCAAGCCCCGGAACTTCAAGGAGCTCTAACCTTGACTTGAAGGGACCTTTAACTTTCCGGTATTCCACTATGCTTAAAGCGAGGCCGGGGCCCAGCCCTGATATATACATGAGCAGATGCCTGCTGGCCGTGTTCAGATTAACACCTACCATATTTACACAGCTTTCAACAACCATATCCAGGCTCTTTTTTAATTCACCCTGGTCCACATCATGCTGGTATTGCCCGACTCCCAGGTTTTTGGGATCTATTTTTACAAGTTCCGCCAGGGGATCCATCAGCCTTCTGCCTATAGATACAGCGCCTCTTACAGTAACATCCTTATCCGGAAATTCCTCCCTGGCAGCCCTGGATGCAGAATAGATGGAAGCTCCGCTTTCATTAACAATAAAGACAGGGATTTTTTCAGCAAAATCTATTCCCCTTACAAATTCTTCTGTCTCCCTGCCTGCGGTTCCATTACCTATTGCCACTGCTTCTATGCCGTATTCATTTATCAGTCCTTTTAGCAGCTTTTCTGATTCTTCCCTGTTATTTTTTGGAGCGTTCGGGAAAACCGTTTCATTTGTAATCAGGTCGCCCTGCTCATTTAACAAGACAACCTTGCAGCCGGTACGGAAGCCCGGGTCAATAGCCATAATCCTATTGCTTCCCAGAACGGGGGCCATAAGAAGCTGCCTCAGATTGGATGCAAAAACCTTTATTGCTTCCATATCTGCATTCTTTTTTGATATCCTGGCAAATTCGTTTTCAATGGATGGCAAAAGGAGTCTCCTGCAGCTGTCCGCCAGGGCAATCCTTACCTGTTCTGAAGAGCTGTTTGAGCCCTTAACGAATATTTTTTCAAGCGCCTTTACGGCTGTTTCCTTATTTACCTTAATAGACACCCTGAGATATTCTTCTTTTTCACCTCTACGCATAGCCAGAAGCCTGTGTGAGGGACATTTTTTAAGTTCCTGCTCAAAGTCGAAATAATCCCTGTATTTGGAACCATCTTCTTGGCGACCCCTGCAGGCTTCTGATTTTATTACTGCTTCTTTTTCAAATATCTGCCTTATGCTGTCCCTTGCTTTTTTATCCTCGTTTATCCATTCAGCTATAATATCCCTCGCTCCCCGAATTGCTTCTTCCACATTTTTTACATCTTTGTTTAAAAAATTTCCTGCAGACTTTTCGGGATCTGATTCTTTCTGTTCAAATATTATCTCCGCCAGCTTCTCAAGACCCTTTTCTTTCGCAGCTGTACCTCTCGTCTTTTTTTTGGGCCTGTACGGCAGGTATATGTCCTCAAGCTCCGTAACCTTCTGTGCTGCGTTTATCTGTGTTTTTAATCCTTCTGTCATCCTACCCTGTTTCTCAATCTGGTTTATGATGACCTGCCTCCTGCTGTCAACCTCAATAAGCTTTGATAAACTGTCTCTTATCTCTGATATTTGCGTCTCGTCCAGCCCGCCCGTAGCTTCTTTTCTATATCTTGAGATAAATGGTATTGAACAACCTCCTTCCAGAAGGCCTATTGTATTTTCTACCTGCCTTTTTTCAATGCCCAGTATCCCTGAGATATGTTCTGTGTATATGTTTACCAACCTTTTTCCGCCCCGTCTTTCTTATAAACCTTACGGTAGATATTTAATGAACATTAAATAAAATAGTCTTTGTCAGTAAAAAATATTTTTAATATAATCTTGATGGTTTATTATAATTTATTGATATTTTTTTACAAAGAGATTATCCGCAAGAATTATGATGGATTTTAACCACAGTGAAAAGGAAGCCATTGAGGAAATAGAACACATAAGATCCGGAATAGACGGTCTGGTATCTCACGGCTCTTACCAGGCCATAAGTACCGGTCCCCTGACCAGAGGGTGCCAGATATGCACAAAAATGAGGAGCATGACATTCGTTCTTGGTTACCGCTGCAACGCAAGCTGCCAGTTCTGCTTTGCCCCCTCTTACCAGAGTGAAGAATATGATGAAGATGAAAAATACAACAGGCATGCATGCTTTAAGCAGTTTCTAAGGGATAAAAATAAAATCCAGGGAGTAGGCTTTACTGGAGGAGAGACATTCCTGTATCTTGATAAAATTGCAAAATATACGGAAAAAATAAGGAATGAGAAGCCGGATATTTATTTCTGGATATATACAAATGGCATAGAAGCGTCACCAGAAAACCTGAAAGCTGTAAGGGATTTCGGAATAGATGAGATAAGATTCAATCTGGCGGCTTCAGGCTATAACAACAAAATTATCGACAGGCTTGGAGAGGCCAGAAAACTATTTGATTATCTGGTTGTAGAAGTTCCGTCATATCCGGAACAGAAAAAACAGCTGATCGGTTGCCTTGACAGGCTTGAATATTATTCAATAGACCAGCTGACCCTGCAGGAACTTCTTATAAATGGAAATAATATCAATAATCTAAGTGGAGAAGGCTATCAATCCGGGATGATGTTTTCGAAGAAATTCTTCCTGTACGGCAGTAGAAAATTGACATATGAGATCATTCGATACTGCCTGGACAGGAATTACTCTTTTACTGTAAATGATTGTTCACCCCGTAAATTCGGTATAATAGGTTAGGCGTGCTATCATATTGCCAATATCAAAAAACTATTTATAATTTTGTTATGAATTTTTTTATGATTTAATTATATTGCCTCATTATTTAGGAGGATATATGCTAAGACAACTGGATTTTTTTGATCTTGAAGGAAACAGCTTAAAAGACCTTTTTAAAAATACTGAATTTGTCTGGGAAGGGCTCAAAAACATTAAAGAATACATTAAAGAAAATATTACTCCCAATGTATCGATCATCAGGAAAGGCTGTTATTTTCTAATTAAGGACACAGTTATCTATAACGGTGAAGTCCTTGAGCCGGGATTTTCAATCGATAACGGAGGAAAAACTGTCATAAAAGACGGAAGTATACTTGAGGGCGCCTCTGTTATATTTGCAGGAGCCTCTCTCATGGACGATGAAATATATATAGGCAGAAATACAATAATAGAACCAGGAGCATTGATAAAAGGACCGACCATTATAGGGGATAACAATGAAGTCCGCCAGGGAGCATATATACGGGGAAATGTTATCATCGGTGATGAATGTGTTGTTGGCCACAATACAGAGATGAAGAACGCTGTTATGCTTGGCGGCAGCAAAGCCGGGCATTTTGCCTATATAGGTGACAGCATTCTCGGCAAAGTAAATCTTGGGGCAGGAACTAAACTTGCAAATCTAAAAATGGTTGATTCAAAGATTACACTTACTATCAATGGAAAGAAGTATCAAACTGGACTCCGCAAATTCGGTGCAATCTTTGCAGACGGTGTTGAAACCGGATGCAATAGTGTAGCCATGCCGGGAAGCCTTCTCTCCAGAGATGTAATTCTGTATCCCAACACCACTGCAAGAGGATATTATCCTCCCGGTTCAATTATCAAATTAAGGCGCATAACTGAAACACGAAAAAGGAGATAGAAATGGGAAAACTGTTCGGAACAGATGGAATAAGGGGAATCGCAAATAAATATCCTATGACTCCTGAAATGGCGGTAAAAATAGGCCAGGCAGTATCTTTGATATTGAAAAATGATGGCCGCCGTCCAAGAATTATAATTGGAAAAGATACCAGACTTTCAGGATATATGCTTGAAAATGCACTTGTTGCAGGTATAACTTCCATGGGTGCTGATGCAATAAGCATAGGGCCCCTTCCGACTCCCGGTATTGCGTTCATCACAAAAAATATGGATGCGGATGCAGGAATAGTAATTTCAGCATCCCACAACCCATTTGAAGATAACGGCATTAAGATATTCTCGGGATCAGGGTTCAAACTGCCGGACAACATGGAAAATGATATAGAAGAACTCATATTTTCAGAAAACATTTCAGAAAAGCTGGCAAAATCTTCAGACATTGGAAAAACTTCAAGGGAAATAGATGCAACCGGACGCTACATCGTATTTCTAAAACAGACATTTCCCGGGAACTTAAGCCTTGAAGACATGAAAATAGTCATTGACTGCGCAAATGGCGCCACATACAGAGTTGCACCTATACTTTTTAAAGAGATGCGCGCAAAACTTGAAGCTATCAACATATCCCCCGACGGCATTAACATCAATCGAAATTGCGGCGCGCTTTATCCTGAAGGATTAGCCAGAAAGGTAGTCCAGTCAGCTGCTGATATAGGGTTCGCCTTCGACGGCGATGGGGACAGGTTGATTGTAGTAGATGAAAAGGGAAATATTCTGAGCGGAGACCGGGTAATGGCAATCTGCACT
>JAGYMN010000073.1 GCA_018400395.1 Actinomycetota bacterium | reverse complement strand
CTGTTAATGCCTGCCCTTGTAAGTGCAAAGTCATATTTTACAGGGTCTTCCTTTTCAATCTCCTTAAAAGATTCAGTTATCTCGATGACAGTATTTATGTCTGCCTGTTTCCTTGATGTAAGCCCCAGAAGTTTAGAGATGCGGTACATATGTGTATCCAGGGGTATCAGGAGTTTGGATGCAGGTATTCCATACCATCCTCCTGGATCAACCCTGTCCCTCCTTATCATCCACCTGAGATACAGGTTAATCCTTTTGAATGCGCTTTTACCGGTATGTAAGGGCACAAGGCTGCAGCATGAACCACGGGATATTGAAGAAATTTCTTTGCAAAAGGCAAGCAGTGCAGGAATTATATTAGGATCTGAGTCTTTATAGCCGTTCAGAAATGCCCTATTTAATGAACCGAAACTATTGATCAGTCTTGCTGCAGAAAATAAAAGACCGGCTATTTCATCGCCGGTTGTAAATCTGTGTTTAAATCCTGAAAAACTTTTCTTTAAAGATCCCGGATCCGAGCTGATCAAATAACTGTATGGGGAAGCTCCCATCTTTTCAAGTACATATCCTGTACTTTTTAGAATCTGGGATACTCTTCCGTATGCAAGTGATGATGCTATAAGACCTGCTATTTCCCTGTTCCTGATATCACTGTAAGAATAAAGAAATTCCAGGGGGTCCGGATGCACAAATCTCCGGTTATTATATTTTAAATATAACCTGTCCAGAATACTTTTTATTTCTGTTCTGTTAAAATTTATTTTTTACCCTTTTTTAATATAATTTCATACAGTTACTATTCTTTATAATACTTAACAGGCCATGCCTTATAATATCCTGGAATGTGCTTCTTTTATCTTATCTGCAAGATCGTCAAGTGACTCAAGGTCCCCATTTGTGGGTAATCCTTTTATTACCACAGGTTCTATAAGCTCTGCCTTAAGCGGAGATAAAATATCTGCCAGCAGCTCAAGCGTCTTTTTACCGCTCCAGCCGTAAGACCCTATAATGGATATGAACCTGACACGCGGTCTCAGGGCTTTTACTAAATATGCAGCATAAACTGCAAGTGGGTGGGGTCCTGTAAGAACGGTAGGCGTTCCTATAATTATAGTGGCTGCGTTTATAAGAGCAGCAGCAAGTTCACCTGTATCGCCATCAGTCAGGTTAAAATCAAAAACCCTTACACCTCTATTTTCAAGTGAATTTTTAAAATAATCTACCATCTTTTTTGTACTGCCGTGCATTGATACATATGGAAGGACAACAGTATTGCCTGGTTTATCTGAAGACCACTCCCTGTAGGCATTGATTATAAAAGACGGATCATCATGAACAGGACCGTGACTCGGAGCAATCATATCTATTTTATAATCCTGTAATTTCTTCATATTTGTCCTGATATTGCTGGCAAATGGCAGCATTATTTCACCATAGTACCTTTTTGCTGCCGACATTACCTTTTCAATATCATTTTCGGTTGCCATAAGTCTGTCAAAGCTGAAATGGGAACCAAAAAAGTCACATGAAAAAAGTATCCTGTTTTCCTTAAGATAGGTTGACATTGTCTCGGGCCAGTGAACCCAGGGGGTAATTATAAATTGAAGCGTCTTATCACCCAGGGAAAGGACTTCTCCATCTTCTATTACCCTGAATCTTTTCTCCGGTATACGAAGAAGATTCATAAGCATATCTTTACCTTTTTTGTTTGCAATAATAGCTGCCTCGGGAAATTTTTTAGCAATATCATATATAACACCAGAATGATCCTGCTCAGCATGGTGCGAGACTATAAAGTCGATTTTTTTTACATTCAGGCTTTCCAGATTATTCATGAGGACATCTATCATCGTGGGGTCTACGGTATCGAGTAAAGCGGAGAATCTGCTGCCTTTTACCAGGTAACTATTATAGGTTGTACCATCGGTCAGCGGTATTAATTCGTCGAATAATTTTCTTTTAGGGTCAACTGCTCCCACAAAAAATATATTTTTTGATATTTCACTGTAACCCATTTAGAATCACTCCATCCAATCTTGTAATTATAAACATTTTCTTATATTTCTATTAAAAAGTAAATTATTTGACATTAGCTCCAAAAATCAGGAAATTAAAATGTTATTTAAATTACATTAAAAAGCCTATTTATATTAGAAACCAGTCATATGCAGGTTATTTAAAGCAATATTTTATTTCAGCTTTTCAGCTGTCCCGATTCTTTCCATTATTGAAGGATGTGAGTAAAGCATAACTTTTATGATGGGGTGGGGTTTTACATTTGAAAGGTTTGACTCTGCCAGACCGGTCATAAGACTTATCTGGGCATCATATTCACCAGTGAGCCTCAGGGCCATTTCATCTGCCTGTCTTTCAAAGTGCCTCGACATAACATTCTGGATTGGACCGGTTATAAAGCTAAAGAGGGAAACAAGCAGTATTATGACAAAAATGGATTTTAGGTCCCCTGTTATACCAGCTTTAGAAAATAAAAATTTCATCCCCAGAAAACCGGCAAAAACTGCTGCTGCTGCAACTGCCATGCCTTTAGCAATATGTAAATATTTCCAGTGTGCTGCTTCATGGGCAATAACGTTTAAGGCTTCCTTCTCTGAAAAATTATTCAAAAGATTATCGTACAATACTATACGCTTTGTATTACCTAAACCTGTAAAATATGCATTTGCTTTAACTGTACGCCTGCTTGCGTCTGCAATTAATATGTCGTCAACTTCAATACCGGCACGATTTGTTATTTCCATTATCTCTTCCCTCATTTCCCTGTCATCAAGTCTCTCAAATCTGTAAAAAAGAGGATCAATCAGCACTGGATACAGATAAGTCCCAATTACGATAAATACTGCTGCAAGTGCTGCCGATATTAGCCACCAATATCCCGGCATATACACCATAAGTGAGTATATGCCCGTAAATGCAGCTACCGATATTAACATATTTATAACACTGTCCTTCAAAAAATCAGAAAACCACATTCCAGCCGTCTGATTGGACAGGCCAAATTGATGTTCAATAGTAAAACCACTGTAAAAGCTTAAGGGAAGGATTATTAGATTAAAAGCGATATAAAAAATTGCTATATATCCGGCAGCTGCATATACTGGTATAAATTTAAATTTTGCGAAGTATCTCCATGCAGCCCATAATGAAGCCGCCATAAAAATCCATGTAAGAATTTTTATGGATATTGATATAATAAGATTTATCCTGTTGTATTGTGCGGCCTTGATAAGAAAGGCGCTGTCAAAATACTTTAAAGTTGAAGCATCACATGAAGGCCTGTAGATAATTGCTGCAACCAGAAGAATTACAATCATAACAGTTGCTGCTGCTCCGGTTATAAACAACATCCAGAATATACCTGGATTTGATTCAAATATCTTCAGCTTTATATTCATAAGGATCAAGGAGAATTATAGAAATAAATTAAAAAGTTTTTTAGCAATAGTTAAGAAATTTATCTACAAGGAAAGGGTTAAACTGCTTGCCCGAACATCTTTCTAGTTCATCCCTGGCTTCTTCAACAGACACCGGCTCCTTATAGGGCCTTCCCATTATCATAACATCATAAGCATCTACTATTGAAGTAATACATGAATTTACCGGTATCTTTTCACCTTTAAGACCCTGGGGATAACCATTTCCGTCCCACCATTCATGATGTGCCAGTATATCATCGGCAATCATAGATATATGAGGAGTTGATTTTGCAATATTATACCCGATTTCAGGATGCCTTTTTATTATTTTCCATTCATCGCTATTAAGCCTGCCTTTTTTGAGAAGTATGCTGTCAGGTATTGCAACTTTTCCTATATCATGCAGACTGGATAAAAGCACAAGTTCATCCAGTTTACTCTGGGGCATGTTAATACACTCTCCCAGTTTTACGGTCAGCCCCTTAAGCCTTTCAGCATGTTCCCTGGTTTCATGACTTTTTTCCCAGAGCATTCTCTCAAGCGATATTATAATCGAATTATAGATACTCTTTCTCTCAAGGAGCTTATTTTTATACATGTTATTTTCAGCTTCCTTTATGATCTTTCTGAAATCCTGGCTGCTGTCATATCTTGTTGATACCCCTGTCGAAATATTTAAAGGTATTTTTTCGCCTTCAGTATTAGAACATATACCCCTTATTTTATTAACAACCTCTTCAACTTCCCTGGAAGTAGACTCTGGAAGAAGAATAAAAAATTCATCCCCTCCCCATCTCGCAACTATATCCTCTTTTCTTACACAATATTTAAGAATCCGGGCAACCCTTTTTAAGAGCATGTCTCCCTCCATGTAGCCGAAAGCGTCATTAACAAGCTTAAGACCGTTTAGATCACATATTATAAAATTTAAAGGCAGATGCCTCTCCCTGTATATGTTCCCAAGTATCTGCTCCATATATGTCCGGTTATAAAGCTCTGTCAGGCTATCATGAAATTTAAGATATTTTATTCTTTTTTCTGCTTTTTCCAGAACTGATATATCATGAAATATTTCTATCCTTGCTTCCTGACCTTTATAAATAATGTCTTTTCCTGATATTTCAAGGTAAACCTTGCTCCCTGTACTCCTGACTCCGTATATTTTCAGCGGTTTTATGCTGTTTTCCGTAATACCCTGAGAAAACTTTTCCTTTTCATCTTCAGATATAAACTCTATTAAATCCTTTCCTTCCAGATTCACGGACCTTAAATTAAATATTTCTAAAAAGGCACTGTTTGCTTTTAAAATAACCCCTTTTTTGTGAATTATCATTCCATCCCTGGAAATCTCCATCAATGAATCCAGCTTATAATCCGATTCTATTATTTTCTCCTCAAGGTCTTTTCTGGACGTAATATCCTTTACAATTATTTTAAAACCGGCAAATTCATTTGCTTCATCCAGAATCGGACCAAAATATACCTCTCCGTATCTTTTCTCTGCACCTTGGTTTTCCTGTATTATCTGGAAGGGCTCTGCTTCTCTCCCGGCAAGAATATCTTTAAAAATAGAGACATATTTGGGAATGTTCCTGGTACTTATAGAAACCCTTCTTGTAAAATACTTCCCAATCAGATCTTCCCTCTTATATCCTGAGAATTTAAGCAGCGCCTCATTGCAGGAAGTAATAATCCCACTCTTATCTATTATTAGTATTCCAATTGAATTTGTCTTTAGAAGGCTCTCATATCTGATATCACTTTTATTAGTAATATCTGCAGTAGTAGATTTATTCTCTTCAGATTTTTCTTCAAGGGATTTTATCTTCCGGTGCTGTTCAATAACTTTCTTTATAAGCTGATCTTTTGTAATACTATCTATATCCATCATTCGCTACATTTTCAACTACTTAAAAGACCTTTCTTCCAGATCTATTTTTCCATTATCTATCTTCTTCAGGAATATCTTTAGCTCCTCCACAACAAGCTTCTTCATTTTATTTCTAAATTCATCATATTCCATCTGCAGGTAATTTATTTCTTCCTCAAGCTCCTGCTTCTTTTCTATTAACGATTCATATTCCTCCTTTAAATGCTCCACCTTGAGTTTAATATCGCCTACCTGCTCTATCTGTTCGTATCTCCCTAAATCTTCTTCCTCGGTATCTTCTTCGAAAACTTCTTTAAGGCTCCGCTCGACAAAACTATCTGCTTCACCTTCTACGCTACCTCCCGGCCCGGTTTCCTTAAAAAAATTATCAATATATTCTCCGCTTATCCTCAGAGCCCTTCCAACCTTCAGCACAGGGATATTCTCGTCTTCTATTAATTTTTTTAACTCCCTTTCACTTATTCCAAGCAATTCACTGGCTTCTTCAATTGTATAAAATTTTTTTTCTTCAATCATTTTTCTTAGAGATTCGTTTTCAGGATATCTCCAGCTTGTTAATTTTAAATTAACACCTCTTGAGTAATTTATTGCATCATGTGAACAATGAGTGTTTGTTGCAAGCCAAGCTTGATCTAAATTATCTTTTTGCACATCCAAA
>JAGYMN010000072.1 GCA_018400395.1 Actinomycetota bacterium | reverse complement strand
GAAGATTTTATTAATTTATCATCACAAAGTTCTTCGTGATGAATTTCTTCAACCATTCTTCCTTCGAACATAATCAGTACTCTATCACAATTGCTAATCAGCTCCTCGTTGCTTGATGCATAGAGCATTATTGTAGTACCTTCATCAGCAAGTTCGTGTACTATTTTATATAGGTCATTCTTGGCACCTATATCTATTCCTTTTGCAGGGTCATTTAAGAGCAGTATATTCGGCTCGAATTGCAGCCATCTGCCAAATACCACCTTTTGCTGGTTGCCTCCGCTTAAGTTTTTTACCAGCATATCCACTTTTGAAGGCTGTATAGAGATCTTCTTAATGATTTTTTTTGTTATATTTTTCAGTTTCCTTAATTTCATTGCGAATTTTTCTTTTTTTAAAGTCAGCCTGGGATAAACAACATTTTTTAAAATATCGTGTTCTAGAAAAAGACCATCTTCCTGCCTGTCACCCGGTACTAAATATACTCCTTTTTTAATAGCATCGCCGGGGTGCTTTATGTTTACTTCCTTACCCATCAATAAATATTTTCCGCTGTCGGGTCTCAATGCCCCGGCAAGCAACATTATTAACTCTTCCTGGCCCTGTCCATTCAGTCCTCCTAACCCGACAATCTCACCTTTTTTGACACCAAAATTAACTTTCTTTAATTTATCCTTGTAAGTTATATCTTCAAGCCTTAATATGTTTTTAGCATTAATCAGATCCTTTTTTTCTTTCCTGGTAAATTCTACTTTAAAGATCTCCGACCCTGTTACAAGTGGTACTATAATATTTTCGTTTCTTGGTTGTTTTTTAAAATCCACTTTACCTGTTGTTTTTCCGTCTCTGAAAACATATACAAGATCGCATATTCTTGTTATCTCCCATAATCTGTGAGAAATAAAAATTATTGAAATTTTTTCTTCTTTAAGTTGTTTAATTCTTTTAAATAATTTCTCAACATGAAAATATTCAAGAGGAGCTGTAGGTTCATCAAGTATCAGAAGTTTTGGTTTTTGCGATAATGCTTTTGCTATTTCTACCAATTGTTTCTGTGGGGGGCTAAGGCTGCTTAATTTACTGTTAATCGATATCTCTCCAGGCACGATGTCATTAAATATTCCAACAGCAAGGTCTTTAGCTTTTCTGTTATTGGGGAAAACTATGCCCTGCCTTTCTTCATGACCAAGGTAAATATTTTCCCATACTGTAAGATCCGGTACCAGGCTTAGGTTCTGGTGTGCCAGTACTATCCCATATTTTTTGGCATCCAGAGGTGAATTTATTTCCACTTCATTACCGTTTATATAAAAATTTCCGCTGTCTCTTTTAACGAGGCCTGCGCATATTCTTGCAAAAGTAGTTTTGCCAGAACCATTTGCTCCTACAAGACCGCATATCCTGGTTCCCGAGAATTCAAAATCTGCATCAGATAAAGCAACTACTCCGCCAAATCTTTTTGAAATATTTGTTGCTTTAAATAATTCCATATCAATACCTTTTTAAAGTGGCATATTAGTTAAAACCAATATGCCACTTACCATCTAAATGCCTGACCCAAAATATAAATACTATTTAAAATACGAGTCTATTTCTTCCTGTGCCGGCCAAATATCGATGTATTCAGCAGTACCTCTTGTATTTATATGGTGCTGATACCTGTCAGCTGCATTGCTGTTATCAATTGTAGTAGTATAATCAATTAAAGCAACCGTTGGGCTATTTATACCGTGTAATTCATCAGGAGCAAAGAAGCCATCTTGTATTTCCCAGCCTCTCAACATTCTCAAACCTACACCAAGTCCAAAGTTCGTTCCCCAGCCAGGTGAATTTACAAGTGTAAATGCCTCAATAGTATCTATATTTTCTACCCAGTATTCAACATAGTTTACCATGTAGTCGCCATTTGTCATTGGGAACTCTCTTCCGGCGGCATCGAAAGCTCTCAGTGTACCCATTACCTGACCATCGTGGGAAACTACGGCATCTATATCAGAAAAAGCTGCCAGTACATCTGACATAGCCTGCTGGGCTGCTGCTGGATCCCAGTTACCCATTGCCTTAGTCAGGTATTCAATATCAGGATATTCTGCCAGGGTATCTTCAAAACCCATATCCCTATCGGTATTTGCCGGCTGTCCGTCAACACCGCTTAGGTATACTACATTGCCTTCTCCACCCATTTTTTCGAATACCCATTTTGCCTGGTCTGCCATCCATTGGTAGCTATTGCCAAGCAACTGATATGGCACCTCACTGTCAACAGTTTGGTCTACAATCATTACCATGACGCCTGCGTCATCTGCTTCTTCAATAACAGGATTTAGTGCCGTTACGGAATTTGGATTTATAAGGAGAAGATCCACACCGGAATTTATAAGATTTCTTATCTGGTTTATTTGAAGATCTACATCAAACCCCGCATTCTGTATTATCAGCTCATCACACCATCCCATACCTTTATACAGGTTAAAGTCCTGCTGGATATCAGCCATCATCTGGGTCCTCCATGCATGGGTGATTAAACCGTTGCTATAACCCACAGTAAGCGGCTCCATCTCTTCTTCCCCTGCTTCTTTCTCAACCTCAACTGTTTCTGTGACTGTCTCGGTAACTGTTTCCACCACAGTCTCAACTATGACTTCCGGTTCAGCCTGGCAGCCGAATAATGAGAAACTTGCTATCATACTTAGTGCAACTGCACCAGCAATAACAAGTAATAGATTCTTTTTCATTTTATCTACACTTCCTTTCTTAATAATTTACGTTTGATTAAATTCGTTTATCACATATATCACCATCCTTTAGATATTTTTGACAATTTTAAAAAACACCTCCTTTCATATTTTATATACATTCAAAAAACTAAATGAAAATTTTAAAATTCAATTTTTGTATTTTTTATTAAGTTTTTTAAGGAAATCTATGCTTTCTACTACGGCTTTATCTGTATTATCCCCATATTCCGGATGGAGGTAGTCTATTTCCACTGCAATCAGTCCCTTATAGCCTGATTCTTCCAAAACATCGACTACGCCCGGTATATTTATAATTCCCTTTCCCAGGGGCGTGCATGCATAATATGTCCAATCTTTTGGATCACCGCCATATTGCGGAGCGACATCTTTAGTGTGTGTTGCAAAAATATATTTTGCCAGCTTCCTGGCAGCTTCTACTGGTTCATCCCCATTTCTAAGACAGTTCCCTGTGTCAAATGTCATGCCGAAGTAATCCGAATCAATATCATTTAGCATAGTAATGTATTCATCCACCGTAAAATCAAAGTGGTTTTCTATTGCGAGTCTTATACCCTTATCCTGGGCTTTCCTTAAAGGTTCCCTGAGAAGCCCGGTTATCTTTTCAATCTGGGGCATATGAGGTTCATTTCTGAACGAAAGGCTCGAACCGACTATTCTTAAAACATCCACTCCCAGAATCTCGCATGTTCTGAATTGATCTTCCATATCCCTTACAGCTCCCGGATTTCTGCCGCCTTCCAGACCATCAGGATGTCCCCATGCCAAAACTACCTCAAGACCGCCCTCGTCAATTATTTCTTTTATCCTCTTTAAATATGTTTCTTCAAATGAAGGGATAAAACAGGTTTCAAGCGATACTCCATCCACTTTTAATTTAATCGCCCGTCTTAAGAAATCTTCAAGAGTCATTGTATATTTTGGAGCTTTCTCGATATCTTCATAAATTTCTCCAAAGTACCTGTGATAACAATAGCTGTCAATTCCTGTCTTCATATAAACCCTCCTGCTGTAATTCCTGTAATAATAAAAAAAGAACTTATTAAATCTCCAGGTCTATATTTATTTTTTTTCCTTCATTACTTGATTTTTTAATAGCGTCCATTATTACCTGGACTACATAGCCATCATAAAAAGTTGCCCCATAGGGTTCAACCGGCTTATCATTTACCACCGAATCTATGAAATGAAGCAATTCATTCACATGACCTGATTCCCATCCCATATTATGTCCCGGCGGCCACAACATATCTGAAAAAGGATGTATTGGTTCCGTTACATTCACTTTTGTAAAACCTGCTATCTCTTTTACTGCAGGATCCGCTATATTTACATAAAGATGGTTAAGGTCTTCAAGATCCCAGTGCATGCTGCCCCTGGAACCGTATATTTCCCAGGCATGTTGATTTTTTCTTGATGAATTTATACAGGAAGTTTCAATAGTACCTGCTGCTCCATTTTTAAATTCCAAAACAACTGTATTGCTCTCATCAGCTTCGATATCCTGTATGCTGCCCTGCGCATCAGGCCTTTTCCTGTTAAATATCTTTTGCATCCCATATACTGTGATTATTTCTCCGATTAGAAATCTTGCCATATCTATCACATGAGAGCCAATTCCAAGCATAACCCCGGATTTTGTTCCTGTTGCATACCATATATTTTCAATCTTTTCAGAAGGGTTGAATCCATATGGCTGCAGATATTTTCCCCTGAATTCGTATATCTTACCCATATATCCTCTGTCTATTATTTCTTTTGCAAGCCTGACGCCAGGTATAAATCTATAGTTATGGCCGCACATACTTTTCACTCCTGCTTCCCTTGCACTTAAAGCCATCTCTTTTGCATCTTTGACTGACATAGCGAGCGGCTTTTCGCATATAACATTTTTGCCATTTCTTATTGCAGCAATAGATGGCTCAGCATGCATATTATCAGGGGAGCAATTGTCGAAAATATCTATTCTAGGGTCTTCTACTATTTTCTTCCAATCGGTATAATAGCCTTGAAATCCGTATTTATATGAAGCTTCCTCAACTTTTTCTTTAGTCCTTCCGCAAATTGCTATAAGTTCGGGTATTGCTGGAGGAGGCCAGCTCCATGAGAAATAAGATATTTTTTTATAAGCATTTGTGTGGGCTTTTCCCATAAAACCGTAGCCCATCAGCCCTATACCCACTTTTGGAACATTAAACTTACTTTTATCTGGTTTTAAGAAACCTTCTGGCTCCAAGACACCCCTCCTCTGGTAGGAATAATTGAAAATTATCTTTTATATAATATTACTTTTATAGATTTTTTATATGTATTCATTTTTCAGATATTCTATTATTATTTTAATATCACCATAATCATTATGATTAAGTGGTCTTTGAAAATAAGGTGTAAAGGTTTGGAGTATGACCCTCCTGGACTATTTTAATAAATTTTGTAAAAAAGCAGTGTCTTTATTTAGATTTGATACTAAAATAGTATTCTATGCCTTCCGAGCTTATGAAACTGCCGGAAAGCTGATGAAGACATACTATATAACGATGGTAAATTCCTGACTTATTTTAAATAGAATTACTTCATATGGTTCTTTATAATTTATTGTTTTATATATCCACCTCTTTTTAAAAAATTATTAATTTATTATTATAAAGTACCTTCATTATCGCAGGAATTTTAAAGTAATTTAACTACTATATTATTTTACACACTATAAATCATTAAAGTCAATTAAGAAGTTATTACTGCAGAAATTCATAATCATATTCTATAATTAAAAATATCGGATAAAATAAGGAGATTAATAATATAATACGCCTGGGCCTTTTTCAAATAAAGGTTTAAAAATATAGAAATTATGAAAAAAAAATCACCTAATATAGCATATAGATAGCATAAGATACTGTTACATACAGAGAATTAGTCAAATGTTGAACCTGGTGTTTCGTCTGGCTGGCTCGGATATTTTAGCTATATATACACAATTATATTTACAAATTTCTGCTGTAAAATTGAATAAAAGCCAAAAAAAATAAAAGCACCCGTAACATCTCACATCATGATCTGGCCACCGTCACATCTTATTAACTGGCCGGTGGTATTCTCGAATGGTCCGTCCGGGGGGACCAGTGTGGCTACAATTCTGGCTACCTGCTCAACAGTTGCTTTTTTACCTAAAGGTGCTCTGGTCTGGTAGTACCTTTTGGTCTCTTCTATGCTCATACCCTTGGCCCGGGCCCTCTGGGCAAGATATTCCCTGTCCCATATGCCGCTTCCCTCCAGAATATCTCCCGGGATTACGGCATTTGCCCTGACTCCGTAATCACCCATCTCCAGTGCAGCCTGCCTCATCATGCATATTCTTGCTGCATTTGATATCCCGTAGATATTTTTT
>JAGYMN010000071.1 GCA_018400395.1 Actinomycetota bacterium | reverse complement strand
GAAATCAAAAACTGTATACATAAATTCAAAGTCTTCTCTTTTATTAAAACCATATTCTTGTTAAAACCGGGAACCGGTCCCAGGTTTAGCCCCAGCATCTTTAATATAGTTCCGTTCTTCAGTACATAGGGGATATTAGAAAATGCCTCCTCCCCATACATCTTGCCCCCAATAAGGAAGGCCAGAAGAAACCAGGGGGGAACCTCTACCTTTGCCCTGGGGCTGGGATAGCTTTGCCCGCAGAAAGTAAAAAAATCAGTGGCAAAAAGGAAGGCAAAAAATTCATCTACAATTCCATCTTAGAAAAGGAGCCGTAGTCTATATCCCCAGAGATAAGTGACTTTCTAACTTCTTCTTTATTCTGGGTATAGACAAAATACTTATGCCTCTCTTTTGTCATAATTTTTGGTTTTAGCCTCTTTTATCTTTTTTACATAATCATAAATTTTTCTGTTTATCCTACTCAGCCTGGCCATTGCCTTGGTGTATTTTCTATAATTTTGGGCCTGCTTTACTATTCTATCTTCATCTTCTCTTCTTATGAAGGTAAGGGTAGTTTTTCCATCTACTTTCTTTGACAGGTAGCTAAAGGGGCCGTGAAGTTCTCCTCTTGCGCAGCGGCAGTTTTTGTTTCCGCACTTTTTGTAGGCAGTATATACAGAACCAGATACCATCTCTTTGGGGTTAAGCAGGTAGTCAAGGATCTTTTTTCTCTGCTGTTCCAGAAAATGTATTTTTTTCTTTAGCTTACTTATATCCATATTATTGCATGTATATTTATATATTACATACCATAATTTATGCTAAATTGCAAGACTTTCTAAATTATTTTGATTTTTTTTAATTTAGGATTAGGGCCAAGAAATTATACCTTTAAAATAGCCCGGTTTTAAGGGTATAATTTTAACATTATTAATTATTGGAATTTAGTGTCTGAATCACAGATACTTGTTTATAAGTTATTGTAATATCCCAGCCAGCCTCTTCTCTTCCTTGTAAGTCTCCAGCACTCTCTTTTTATCTTTGCAGCCTCGGCCTCTACTCTTATCTTTCTGTCTGTCCAATAGACCCCAATAGGTTCTTCTACACTTATTTTAGCTTACTTTACAAATAACACCTGCGCTATTATCCAACAATGGCTCTTTTTGAACCTTTCTTTCTTTTCCACACTGTGTTAATATTACTTTTTTATGGTAATATCCATTAGGTTTTATAATTATTCCGTTTTATTCCTTTATATTATAAAGAATATTCATTGAAAATTAAATATTTACAAACACTTAGGGGAGCTTCTTAGCTGAGAGGATAGCTTTAGCAGTAAGCTGTCGACCCTTAAACTTGACCTGGGTAATGCCAGCGTAGGAAAAGTAGCGATACAAAAACTACTAACCGATGGTCAGGTTGGTAGTTTTTTTATTTTTAAGGATTTTTTGCTTTCCTGAGATAGGGAAAGCATAAGATATAAGGAAAATCATGCTTGATACGCGTAATATTATATTACAGTCACGGGCAGGAATAAGCAGAGATGAAACATTATTTAATATAATTTATTTAAAATAGGTTTAGCAGTGAAAAGGAGGCCGCTACAACTATGGACATAATAGAAAACCTGAAAAAAGTAAGAAAGCAAAAACCTCTCATACATCATATTACTAACTGGGTGACCATTTATGACTGCGCAAATGTAGTAAGAGTTACCGGAGGGCTGCCCGTAATGGCCCATGCGCCCGAAGAGGTTGAGCAGATGACCTCTATTTCCGGGGCACTTGTTCTAAATATCGGGACCCTTACTGTGGACCTGGTAAAATCAATGATTCTTGCCGGTAGAAAAGCAAACGAGAAGAATATACCCGTTATCCTTGATATTGTAGGGGCCGGTGCCACAGATCTGCGGACCGGGAAAGCAAATGAAATCCTGGACAGTGTGAATGTTTCAATACTTAAGGGAAATTCATCAGAAATCGGTACAATAGCCGGAGCCAGAGCAGAAACAAAAGGCGTTGAGGCAATATCTGTAGAAGGCGACCTGACCGAAATAGCAAAAAAATTGGCCCGTGAAAAAAATCTTACCGTTGTTATAACCGGCAGGGAAGACATCATATCAAACGGAAGAGATATCTATACCTGCAAAAACGGGCATCCTATGATGGGCTCTTTTGTCGGTTCCGGATGCATAGTCTCTTCGGTAATAGGCACATTCACTGCTGTTGAGAAGGATTATGCACTTTCATCGGCAAATGCTCTCTGTTTCTTCGGTATAGCCGGGGAAATCGCTGCCAGGACTGCTAAAGGGCCGTATTCATATAAGGTCATCTTAATGGATGAAATCTTTAATATTGATGAAAATAAAATTAGAAAAATGACCAGGCTGGTAAAGATAGAATGAAAATAAACGAAAAACTTAAAAATGTTGACCTGTATTTTATAACAGATTCTGTGTTGACCAAAAAAACTGTCATAGAAGATGTGAAATCTGCCCTCAGAGCCGGGGTAAAAATAATCCAGTACAGAGACAAAAATAAAAATACAAAAGAAATGATAGAAGAAGCAGGTAAAATATGCGGACTCTGCAGGAAAAAAGGTGCTTTACTTATAATAAATGATAGAGTTGATGTTGCCCTTGCAGTAGATTCAGACGGTGTGCACCTCGGCAGCGAAGATATGCCATACCGCACCGCAAGGAAAATACTCGGGGATAACAGGATTATTGGTCTTACTGTGCATAACACAGAAGAAGCCATAGCGGCTGAAAGAGCAGGAGCTGATTATATTGGCGTAAGCCCTGTATTTAACACCAGTACCAAACCCGATGCAGGGGTGCCGGGCGGCTTAAAACTAATAAGAGAGGCTAAAGAAAAAATAAAAATATCATTTGTGGCCATAGGCGGGATAAATGAGACAAATATAGCTGATGTTATTGCAGCAGGTACAAAGTCCGCTGCCATAATCTCGGCAATTGTTACAAAACCAGACGTTGAAAAAGAATGCAGAAAATTCAGACGAATTATTATAAACAGTTGCAAATTGCAGGATAAAACTAAGAAGCTCTAAAAAGGAGGCTTAAATTTTAAATGACACAGTTAATTAATGCATCAGGCGGGAAAATAACAAAACAGATGAAAATAGCAGCAGAACAGGAGAGGGTTACCCCAGAATATATACAGAAGCATATAGCAGACGGAACAATAGTTATACCCTATAACAAAAAACACCTTTCCCTTAAATCAATCTGTGCAATAGGAAAGGGGCTCAGAATCAAAGTTAACGCAAATATCGGAACCTCTTCCGAACATTCCAGCCTCAGGGAGGAGTTAAAAAAACTAAAAACGGCTGTTGAGGCGAAAACAGATACAGTGATGGACCTGAGCACAGGCGGAGATATCGATAAAATTAGGAAAGCCATTATTAAAAATTCTCCTGTGCCTGTTGGAACGGTGCCCATTTACCAGGCGGCAATTGAAGCTGCGAAAAAGAAGGGAATCGTAAATATGAGCGAGAGCCAGCTTTTTGAGGTAATTGAAAAACAGGCAGAGGACGGAGTTGATTTCATGACCGTGCACTGCGGGGTGACCATGGAGTCCATTAGAAGATTAAAGGAGCAGGGCAGAATCCTTGATGTTGTAAGCAGGGGCGGCGCTTTTCTGGTTACATGGATATTGTCTAATAAGAAGGAAAACCCGCTGTATGATAATTTTGACAGGCTGTTGAAGATAGCCCGGAAATACGACGTAACACTTAGCCTGGGTGATGGATTAAGGCCGGGCTGTCTTGCCGATGCTACAGACCGGGGACAGATACAGGAACTTCTTATCCTGGGCGAGCTTGTAAAAAGAGCCAGAAATGAAGGGGTTCAGGTAATGATTGAAGGCCCCGGCCACATGTCAATTGACCAGATAGAGTCCAATGTTATCCTTGAAAAGAAACTCTGCGGCAATGCGCCTTTTTATGTATTGGGCCCACTTGTTACTGATATCGCATCAGGCTATGACCACATCGCCGGTGCAATAGGCGGGGCAATTGCTGGCTACTGCGGCGCTGATTACCTGTGCTATCTTACGCCATCAGAACACTTAAGACTGCCCACTGTAGAAGATGTGAGAGAAGGAGTAATTATTACAAGGATTGCTGCACATGCAGCAGATATCGCCTCAGGTAAAAAACACGCCATGGAAAAAGATATAGAAATGGCAAAAGCAAGAAAGAAATTAGACTGGGAAAAACAGATAAGCCTGTCCATAGACCCGGAAAAGGCACAGAGGTTTAGAAAAGAGAGTAAAATAAGCGATGGTAAGTGCACGATGTGCGGAAAATACTGTGCAATTGATATAGTAAATAAATATCTCAAAAAGTAGATGCAAAACAGGGAAAAAATAAAATATGCCAGATGAATAAAAATTAGTTGCTAAAAAAGTAAAATCATTAAGAATAGTAATATTAAGATATATTAACAACAAAAGATTGGATTTTTAAATGGATATTTCCGAGATAGGTGGAGAGTTTGCATTAATAGAAAGACTCGCAAAAGAGCCGGTCAGTAAAAATATAATCAAAGGAATAAGCGATGATGCCGCTGTTATAAAAGTGGGCAGAAGTTATATTGTCCTCACTGCAGATACTATGGTAGAAGGTGACCATTTCTCGCTTGAATACTTTACCCCGCAGCAAATCGGCGAAAAAGCTGTGGAAGTTAATGTTTCCGATATAGGAGCCATGGGGGCAAAACCCGGTTATTTTCTCGTTTCACTGGTGCTGTCGGAAAAAATTCAGGTTGAAACTATTGAAAATATATATAAGGGGATGAGACAGGCCGGCAAAAAATACCGGATTGAGATTATAGGAGGAAATATAACGCACGGCAAACAGCTTATAATAGATATATGCATGATTGGAGAGGCGAGAAAAGAAAACCTTAAGTTCCGCTCATCTGCAAAACCGGGGGACTATATTATGGTAAGCGGGGACCTTGGCTCCAGCACTGCTGGACTGAACCTTTTTTTAAAGAATATAGAGGGTTTTAGCAAAGTAAAAAAGAAACATCTGGAACCGCAGGCAAAATTTTATAAAGTGGAGCCCTTCTTAAAATACATCAATGCAATGATTGATGTCTCCGACGGCCTTGCGTCTGAAGTAAAAAGAATCTGCGAACAGAGCGGTGCCGGGGCCATCCTTTATGCTGACTCAGTACCAATAAAACCGGAAACAAAAAAGGCGGCAATAATATGCGGGAAAAATGCGCTGGAATATGCCCTGTACGGCGGTGAGGATTTTGAACTTGTCTATACGGTTTCAAAAGAAAACTCTGGCAGGGTAAAGGGATTTAAAGTGGGAGAAATTACACATAAAAAAGGTATCAGAATCATAAAAAACGGTAAAGAGGAGCTTATAAAAAAACACGGGTATGACCATTTTTTAACGTGATTAAACCTCTGTCATGATATAAACAGTGACATGTTTTAATTAGAAGTGCTCATTGCATAATATCATGAACCTATATTAAAAAAGTGAGTCTGGAGTGGCTACGCTTTTGCTGTATTCCTTTGCAAGTGCCTCCACCTTTTCAATATCATTTCCATCAAGCTCTATATCGCCTGCAAGCACATTTTCTGCAGCCTGTTCTTTATCCCTTGCTCCGCAGAGCGCGATTACTTTTGGATTTTTAGTGAGCCAGGCAACTGCGATATGTCCGTAAGAAGCATTATGCTTATCTGCCACAGAGTTAAGATGCTTTTCCAGCAGTTTATTGGTTTTTCCTATGTTCTCGGCAGAATACCTTGGGTCATCAAGCCTTGAATCCCCGCTCTTGAATTTTCTATCCGGCGGTATCTTGCCCGTAAGCAGACCCTTTGACATGGAACTGTATGCAAGCATGGAAACACCGTTTTTTTCACACCATGGAAGAAGGTCTGACTCAACACCTCTATCAATTACGCTGTACTTCTCCTGATCGGAATTTATAATACCATACTTTGCATATTCTTTTATCTCCTCAAGTGATGCGTTGCTTACCCCGATTGCTCTTATTTTTCCTTTTTCCTTCATTTTTAGAAACGCTTCCATTGTTTCGGAAATAGGCGTTGTCGTCCTGCCGGTGGCTCTGGTATAAATCTATATAGTCGGTTCCCAATCTTTTCAGGCTCTGGGGTATTGTCCTCCAGCAGAGATATATTTTAA
>JAGYMN010000070.1 GCA_018400395.1 Actinomycetota bacterium | reverse complement strand
AAGGGAAGAGTTTACAGGAGTAAAAAAAGCTGGGAAAGGGATTTTCTGGAGAATATGCTTGTGAACCTTAAAAAGGCAGCTTCAAAAATGTCTCCCCAGGTCAGAGAAAAAATTGTAATGAATCTTATCAATAATGCCATGATACAGGGACAGCCAAAAAGAATGGAATTCGCAAAGAAATATGGATTTAATGCTCCTAACCTGCTGGTAATGTCTCCTACCATGAAATGTAATCTAAGATGCTTCGGATGTTATGCATGGCAGTATTCCAAGAAGGATGATCTTCCGTATGATGTATGCAACAGGATAATAGATGAAGCAAATGACATAGGTCTATATTTCTTCGTCATTACTGGAGGAGAACCTTTCTACTGGGATCACATATTTGATTTCCTTGAGAGGCATAATGATTCATTCTTCCAGATCTACACCAATGGCACACTTATTGATGAAAAGGCTGCAAAAAAGCTTGCAGAACTGGGGAATGCCATACCATGCATAAGTGTGGAGGGCTTTAAAAAGGAAACCGAAGCAAGGAGAGGAAAAGGTACATGGGACAAGATAATGAGCGCAATGGATAATCTTGCAAATAACGGAGTTCTTTTTGGTTATTCAGTTACAGCTACCAGATCCAATAATGACCTTGTGGTAAGTGATGAATTTATAGACTTTTTCGTTAAAAAAGGTGCATTTATAGGATGGTATTTCAATTATGTACCCATAGGAAGGGAACCGGATCTCGATCTTATGCCTACTCCTGAGCAGAGAGATTACAGGAGGGCCAGGATACTGGAAATAAGAAGAAAGAACGAAATTGTTGTTGCAGATTTCTGGAATGACGGGCATCTTGTAAATGGGTGCATGGCAGGAGGAAAAAATTATCTGCATGTAAATGTAAATGGTGATGTTGAGCCCTGTGTTTTTATACATTATGCAGGTAACAATATAAAGGAAAATAGCCTGGTGGAAATACTTAATTCAGATTTCTTCAGGGCATTCAGAAAAAGACAGCCTTATACCGAAAATCATCTGAGACCCTGTGCTATAATAGATAATCCAAAGGTTCTCCGGGATATTGTAGCAGAAACAGGTGCATATCCAACTCATAAAGGAGCTGAGACAATAATAGGATGTCTTGCAAAACCCCTTGACAGGTATGCCGAGGAATATAAGAAAATAGCCGATGTGGCATGGAAAAGGGATTATCTCCCTGAAGAAGAGACTGAAGAGGTGGTATAGACAAATATCATTAATATTAGTATAATTTTATACCATTAAAAAATGGTATAAATATTTTAAGATATAATTAAGTAGAAATCATCTATTTCTCACCAGATAATGACTTAAAAGTTTATTAATCTGGTTATATAAATAATAGGTAGATGGTTCATCTGCCTATTTTTTTTAAAACTTAATGAAAGCGAGGGATTTATTAACGATAGAAGAATAAGGATAAATAGTCAGATCAGAGCCCCGGAGGTGAGGTTGATAAGTGATGACGGTAATCAGATAGGGGTAGTTCCCTTAAGGCAGGCACAGCAGATTGCAGATGAAAAAGGCCTTGACCTTGTAGAAGTATCTCCAAAAAGCAAACCTCCGGTATGCAAAATAATGGATTTTGGAAAATACAAATATAAATTGGAAATATCCGAGAAGCTTAAGAAGAAAAAACAATCTCATATTGTAGTGAAGGAAATAAAATTAAGACCCAAGATAGACATCAATGACCTTAATACAAAGAAAAGACAGATTGAAAAATTTATTAAGAACGGGAACAAGGTAAAGATAACTGTAATGTTCAGGGGCAGGGAAATAGTACACAAACAACTGGGAATGGATATTCTTGAGAATATAATCAATGATCTGGGCGACCATTCGCTTGTGGAGCAGAGACCAAAACTTGATGGCTATAATATGATCATGGTCCTTGCGCCTTCATAAAAAAACAGTAATTTAAGAATATTTAATAGTACAGCAAAATTATTCAGGAAGGATGTAGCTTATGCCAAAATTAAAAACTCATAAAGGAGCAGCAAAAAGGTTTAAAATAACAGGCAGTGGTAAGATTATGAGGAGAAGGGCTTTTAAAAGCCATATATTAACAAAAAAAAATGCAAAAAGAAAAAGAAGACTGGGTAGTGATACAGAAATATCATCTGCCGATTCCAAAAGAATTAAAAGGCTTCTTGGTAGATAAAGAAAGGTGTGATTTGAAATGACCAGGGTTAAAAGAGGAACTGTTAAGAAAAGGCGTCATAAAAAAGTCCTAAAAGAAGCCAGGGGATATCGGAGTTCCAGCAGCAGGACTTTTAAATCAGCCAAACAACAAATGATGAAATCAATGAGCTATTCATACAGGGATAGAAAAAATAACAAGAGAAATTTCAGAAGGTTGTGGATAACAAGAATAAATGCTGCAGCCAGGCTAAATGGATTATCTTACAATGAATTTATAAATGGGCTGAAGAAGGCAGATGTAGATATAAACAGAAAGATGCTTTCAGAAGTGGCGGTAAGTGACCCTGATGCCTTCAGGCAGCTAACTGATTTGGCGAGGGAAAAATTAAGTTAGATATAAATGGATCAGGATAGAGCTAAAAAAATAAGTGAGATCGAAAATAGGATTAATAAAGAGATCGAAAATCTTCGTTTGGATGTTAAGGCTTCCACCGATATAAAAAGTCTTGAATTACTTAAGAGCAAATATCTGGGAAAGAAAAGCTGTTTGCTTTCGATACGGAAAAGTATAGGATCCCTTGATTCTGAGATAAAACCGGTCGCAGGTAAGATGACAAATGCTCTGAAACAAGAAATAGATAAAATAATAAGCGAAAAAGAGATTGAAATAGGAGAACTGGAGCGTGAAAGGGAAATGGCTGAGGAGGCTTTAGATCTTACGCTACCAGGGAGGAAACCACGGAAAGGAAGTATCAGTATAATATCCAGAGTTACGGAAGAAATAGAAAAAATTTTTATAGGGATGGGTTTCGAAATAGCAGGTGGGCCGGAAGTAGAGACAGATTATTATAATTTTGAAGCTCTCAACACCCCCAGAGATCATCCTGCAAGATCTCTTCATGATACGATGTTCATAAACGACAATGTCCTATTACGTACACAGACATCTCCTGTTCAGATAAGATATATGGAGCAAAACAAGCCGCCTATTGCAATAATAGTACCAGGCAAAGTTTACAGAAAGGATTATGATGTATCCCATACTCCTATGTTCACGCAGATCGAAGGCCTTGTAGTGGACAGGGGAATAAATTTTGGGAACCTTAAATGGACTTTGGAAACATTTGTTAGAGAAATATTTGGAAATGAAAGAAAAGTAAGATTCCGCCCTCATTATTTTCCGTTTACGGAACCAAGTGCCGAAGTAGATGTATCATGTAAAAATTGTAATGGAAAAGGATGCAGGGTATGTTCATGGAAAGGATGGTTAGAGATACTTGGCGCAGGGATGGTCGATCCCGAGCTTTATAAATTTGTAAACTATGATCCCGAAGAAGTAAGCGGTTTTGCCTTCGGCCTGGGTATTGAAAGAATATGTATGCTAAAATACGGAATTGATGACCTCAGATTATTTTTTGAAAATGACCTCAGATTTATAAAACAGTTCTAAATTTTTCACTTATGGATTATTTCTATTAGGAAGGAATATAAACATTGAAAGTTACCTTTAACTGGATAAACGAGTTTCTCAAAGGTGATGAACTGGATCCAAAGAAAGCAGCTGAAGTTCTTACAATGAGTGGTACGGAAGTAGAAAAAATAGAATTTATAGGTGACAGGTTCAGGAATATAATTGTAGGAATGATAAAAAGTTTTAAGCCTCATCCAAATGCAGAAAGGTTATCGGTATGCAGCGTAGATTCAGGAAATGGTGAACTAAATATAGTATGCGGTGCAACTAATTTTAAACAGGGTGATAAGGTTGCACTTGCAGTTGAAGGTGCAAAAGTTAGTGATTTTACCATTGAAAGAAGAAAAATAAGAGGCGAGTATTCAGAAGGTATGATGTGCTCCGAGGAAGAGCTGGGTTTATCATCAGCTTCAGAGGGTATAATGATACTGGATAGAAATCTTCCTATCGGGAAAGATTTTGCAAAAGCTATTGGTCTTGATGATGTGGTCTATAATCTTGAAATAACGCCTAACAGGCCAGACTGTATGAGTGTTATGGGAATTGCAAGGGAAATAAGCGCAATGACAGCAAATGAGCTGGTTATCCCTGAGTTCAAACTCGAAGAAAATATAGTGAGGTCTGATTATCTCGATATTAAGATTGAAGACTATAAGCTGTGCCCCAGGTATTCGGCCATGATATTTGAAAATATTGATATGGTAGATTCACCGTCATGGCTAAAAAATAGATTGATAATATGCGGGATAAGGCCCAGGAATATAATTGTTGATCTTACAAACTATGTGATGCTTGAAACCGGTCAGCCGCTGCACGCATTCGACAGGGATCTTTTAAACACAAGAAGAATAATAGTAAGGAAAGCTCTGAAAGGTGAGAAGTTAAGGACAATCGATGACACTTTAGTAGAACTGGATGAAGATGCCCTGGTAATCGCAGATGGAAAAAGGGCAATTGCCCTGGCAGGTATTATGGGCGGAAAGGATACAGAAATAACCGGCAATACAAAAAATGTCCTTTTAGAATCTGCCAATTTTTATGGGCCTTCGATTATGAACACATCTAAAAAAGTAAGTTTGAGATCCGAAGCATCTAATCGGTTTGAGAAAAAAATAGATCCAGAAGTTACAACATTTGCAATTAAGAGATTTTACAGCCTTTTAAAGCAGATGACCGGGCATAGCAATAAATATGCCGTTTATGACAATTATCAAAAAAAAGAAAGAACCCGGAAGATTATATTAAGACCGGAAAAACTTAAACAGGTACTGGGTCAATCAATAAGCATATCAAGGATTGCTAAAATATTGGATTCACTTTATATAAAAAATAAAATAATAAATGGTGTACTCGATATAACTGTCCCTTCATTCAGGTTTGAAGACCTTGAAAGAGAAATAGATATTATTGAAGAAGTCGCAAGAATATATGGATATAATAAAATAATATCGAAACCATCACCATTTAGTGGAAAAATTGGCAGGTACAGCAGAGGCCAATCAAATGTGAGAAGCATGAGGAGGTTTCTTGCAGATATAGGATTAAATGAAGTAATTAATTATTCATTTATCGGCATAAATGAATTTAAATTAAATATGCTCGATAGAGAAGAAGAGTATAATAAATATATTGAGATAATTAATCCGATTAATGAAGATTTTAGAATAATGAGAACTTCGCTTTTACCTTCGCTGCTGGCAAATTTAAAGAATAATATCAACAGGAACATAAAGGATATTGCAATATTTGAGATATCAAAAATATTTATAGACAGTGGCGGACAGTTACCGGATGAAACCGAAAAACTGGGTATACTTTTAAGTGGAAGAGCGAATCAAAAAAAATGGATAGAGGACGAGAGGTATTTTGATTTCTTTGATATTAAAGGAGTAATAGAAGGGATAGTTCAGAGGTTTTACGTGAACCCGGAACTGAGAATTGTTAAAAAGAAATACAGTTTTTTTCATCAAGGGGTAAGTGGCTGCATTTTTATAAATGGAGTAGAAACCGGAAAAGTGGGTAAAGTACATCCATCTATAACAGAGGAAATGGAAATAGGACAGGATGCTTATTATTCTGAAATAGACATTGATGTTTTCAATGAGAATATTAAAGACTTGAAAAGCTATGGGAAAATTTCTCCATTTCCATCCATAGATATTGATATTGCGGTAATAGTTGATGAAAATATAAAGAATGAAGATATAATAAACGAGATAAAAAAAAGCGGTTCAAAAATTTTAAGAAGTGTAAGATTATTTGATATATACCGGGGTGAACAGATAACGGAGAATAGAAAGAGTATGGCATATTCAATGAGCTTTAGAGAAAAAGACAGGACATTGAAAGACAGGGAAGTGGAAATAATAGTAAGCAGGATAATAGAAAACCTCGAAAAGAAGTTCAATGCAGAACTTAGATCATAACTTTTATTTACGTAGTTTAATATAATCATAGCTTTAAGCATATAAATAAAAACCTTTTCTCAAACTTATCAAAATTTATCAGATTTAATTAAATTTCATTAAATTTTATCAAATATTTATCTAAAAAGAAACTACGATACCTGCCTGTG
>JAGYMN010000007.1 GCA_018400395.1 Actinomycetota bacterium | reverse complement strand
ATAGATACTTTGGAGAAGGGTCTAGTGATCATCCTGGTATATTCTGGAAATACCAGAAAAAGGAGTGCTAGAACGCTTTTTTTAAGATCTTTTACCCTTCTCTGGAATCCATACTTTATCCTTACAAGTTCCCTGAGTTCGACTGTGGTATCATCGGAGATATAAAGACTGTCATACTTTCTGCCCGAGATAAGGCCGGCAATGGCTTCAGCATCAATAGAGTCAGTCTTTATCTTGGCTCCTGTAGCCTGGCGGTATTTCTTTACCTGATAGGGATTAAGTAGTATGACTCCCACACCCATCCCCTTAAGGTATGAGCACATATTTTCCCAGTAGTTGGAGCTTATCTCCATACCGCAGACTATCTGGCCGGCCTTGTAGCCTGGGAGCTTTGACAGAAGCTTTCTTATCCCCTCTTTAGAGTTGGTAATAGAGAAGGGTTTTAATACAGCTTCTCCGCTTGTGTCAAATGCGGCTACCCTAGAATTTGCCTTGGCAAGGTCGATTCCTACATAGACTTTTTCTTTCATGGCAGTTTCCTTTCCGTTGTTTTTTACCAAGCAGTCTTCCTGCTAGATCAATAACTTTTAGTAAAGCCTCGTTATAATCAGTGCTTACAGTTTCTGCAGCCTGAACCATTCTGATAATTACTTTAAAGTTATTAGCAAGAAAGCAATAGTCTTAGTTAATTGATCTGTCATTTGACAGTCAAAAGGAGTTGATATTTGTCTTTCTGCCTGGCTTTATTTGGTTAATATTCTATAGCAAATATTATCAACTATAAATTAATAACTTATTATACGAGGAGTATTTATGGTCAGGCAAATCAAATCAACATTTGAATGCAAAAAAGACAGGTTAAATTTTAAGACGATACCCGTCTGCAGCTATCAGAAAACCATAGAAGATGAGATAAAACAGAAGAGCCTTACCAGGGAAAGGGCGCTTTTCCTCCTGGAGCAGATGTATATGATAAGAGCGCTGGAAGACATGCTTTCCCAGATAAAGGGAGGCATGTATAAGCCGCTTAAAGGCTTCAGCTATGTAGGCCCCACGCATCTTTCGATAGGGCAGGAGGCGACTTCAGCAGGTTCTATATCTGCAATAGGAAAGGGCGATTACATAACGAGTTCCCACAGGGGGCACGGTGATGCCATGGCCAAGGGAGCAAACATGATAAAGCTTCTAAGCGGTCAGGAGCTTAAGGACCTGCTGTCCAGAAGAAAGATATACCTTGATGCAATAGGAGAGGCTGTATCTGATGATGACTCCAGGGAAGAACTGGAAGAAAAAGCTATGAAAGTCCACACCTACAGGATGATAGCAGAACTATTTGGAAAGGCACACGGGTACTGCAGGGGTGTAGGCGGAGGAATGCATATAGCAGATTTTGAGCTCGGGCACCTTGGAGCCAATGCCATAGTAGGAGGGCATGTTCCCATAGCCAACGGTGCTGCCATGTCGGTAAGATATAAAAATGAGGATGCGGTTGTTTTATGCCTGGCAGGAGATGGAGCATTTTCAAACGGCGTTGTCCTCGAGTCCCTGAACCTGGCTTCAATGGCACAGTTCAAAAACGGTCTTATGAAAAACAGGCATGGTGTGCCTATAATATTTGGGATAGTGAACAACCAGTATGCCATGTCGGGCCAGTGTAGGGGGGAGACAACAGGAATTGACTTTCTGGCAAGAAGGGCAGCCGGTTTCGATACCGATCTCATGCATGCAGAGGTTGTGGATGGAATGAATATATTAGCAGTTTCTGATTCGGTAGAAAGGGCAAGAAAGATAATAAGAAGTGGAAAAGGGCCCGTGCTTCTGGAGTTTATGACCTACAGGTATAAGGGCCACAGTTTATCAGACCCCCTGACCTACCGGGACAGGGAAGAGCTTGCCGCCTGGAGGGAGAGGGATGCGATTTCAACCTTTGAGGATAAAATCAAAAATGCCGGTTTTGTTGAAGGTAAAGTAACAGAAAAAGAGATAGAAACCCTGAAAAAGAAGGTATATGACAGGAACGCTTCCATGGCAGAATATGCATCTGCAGCAGACTATCCTGAGGACAAGAGTATTCTTTACTACCTTTTCTCGGAAAAGGAAGAAAAAGAGGTGCCCAAAAAGTACGCCAACCCAAAAACGCTAAAGAAACTCCCGGGGTATGAAAGGGATGATAAGGGCAGGATAAACGCCCGTATTGCAGTCAGAGAGGCGATAATGGAGGAAATGGCAAGGGACGGGAGGGTCATAACCTTTGGTGAAGACATTGCAGACTACGGAGGAGCATTCGGGGTGACAAATGACCTGCTTGACACGTTTGGCCGTGACAGGGTGTTCAACGTATCAATATCAGAGGCCGGCATGGTCGGGGCAGCGGTGGGAATGGCAATGACAGGACTTAAACCTATTGTGGAGATAATGTATAACGACTTTATAATGCAGGCCCTGGGTCAGATAGGGAACCAGGCAGCTAAATGGAGTTATATGTCAGGAGGACAGATAAGCGTCCCCATGGTCCTTAGAACCACGATTGGAGGCGGAAAGGGGTATGCAGGACAGCATTCCCAGTCACTTGAGGCACTTACCACCCATATTCCTGGACTCAAGGTTGTAGCTCCGGCAACTCCGTATGATTTCAAGGGCCTATTAAAGTCGGCGATAAGGGACGACAACCCGGTAATATTCTTTGAACAGCAGCTAATATATAACAGCCTGGGGAAAGTACCTGAAGACGAATACCTTATACCGATAGGAAAGGCGAATGTTGCAAGGGAGGGAAATGACATTACAATAGTGTGCTGGTCCTACATGGTGGAGGAATCAATTAAGGCAGCAGATATGCTGAAAAATGATGGTATATCTGCTGAAGTTATTGATATTAGGACCCTGATACCACTGGACATAGACACAATAGCGGCCTCGGTAAAAAAGACCGGGAAAGCCATAGTTACCGCCCAGGAAGTGTCGCAGAGCGGCTTTATGTCAGAGGTTATCACCAGCATACAGGAGAATGTCTTCGACTGGCTGGATGCACCTATACAGAGGCTGGGAGCACCAAATTGCATACCGCCCTCGGCCCAGAACCTGGAAAAGCTTTTCCTGCCTGATGCAGAAAAACTTGCAGCAATTATCAGGGAGAAGTACTGATAAACTGCCAGGTACAGGCGTGATTATATTATATTGATTTTTACCATGTAAATGGGAAAGAGATGAACTTATAAACATGAAGAAAATGGTATTGTTTGGTGCCGGCAATATAGGGCGTTCATTTATAGGACAGTTATTCAGCAGGTCCGGCTACGAAGTAGTCTTTATCGATGTAGTTAGGGAGATAATAGATGAATTGAACAGGCGAAGGTCCTATAAGGTGGTTATTAAAAGCACCAGAGATAAAATAATTAAAGTGGAAAATGTAAGGGGGGTCCTGGCATCCGATAAAGAAAAGGTTGAGGAAGAAATAAGCACAGCTGACATTGCTTCATCATGCGTCGGGATTGGCGCCCTTCCCCATATAATACCACTGATAGCCGGAGGACTAAAAAAAAGATATGACATAGACAGTAATCTTCCCCTGGACATAATAATTGCAATCAATATGAGAAATGCAGCCAAATATTTTGAGAAGAAGCTGTCCGAGATCATGGGTGAAGATTATCCACTGGATAGACTTGTAGGTCTGGTGGAGACAAGTATTGGAAAGATGGTTCCGTTGATGACTGAAGAAGATAAAAAAAGGGATATATTACAGATATTTGCTGAACCCTATAATACTCTTATACTTGATAAAAAAGCCTTTAAAAACCCAATACCGGATGTAATGGGGCTTTCCCCAAAAGAAAATATGAAGGCATGGGTTGACAGGAAATTATTTATTCACAATCTGGGACATGCTGTGATCTCATATCTTGGTTATCTGTACGACAGCAGTTTTACCTATCTTTATGAAGCGCTTGAGGCGGGTGAATTATATTCCGGAACCAGGGAGACAATGATACAGTCAGCAGAAATACTGCTGAGAGAGTATCCGAAAGAATTTACAAAAAAAGGCCTGGAAGAGCATATTGACGACCTTCTTGAAAGATTTATGAATAAGTCTCTTGGAGATACGATATACAGGACGGGAAGAGATCTATTGAGGAAACTTGGTCCGGACGACAGGCTTGTCGGTGCAATAAGGTTGGGGCTAAAGCATAAAATGGATGTAGATAAAATACTTTATGCTCTGGTCAGCGGTTTTTATTTCAGAGCTACAGATGAGTCGGGCAGTATGTTTGAAAAAGATATTGAATTTATTGAAAAATATTTTAAAAAAGGAATTGAGTATACTCTGGTAAATTTATGCGGTTTTGAATTAGAGAAATACCAGGAAATTATCCAGAAGTGCAAAAAATATTCCGGAGCAATAAAAGACGGCCTAAAGTACAATACAATACCTTTCTAATAAGTCGGGCTTTCCCATGTTTAAAAAAGTTTAATATTTTAAGCCTGTTAAAAAAAACAGTTATAAATGATATAGTTTTTAGTATAAGTATCATGAAAAGAGGGATTATGATATCAGCATATATAATGATTAAGTCAAACCCTGGTGCAGAAAATGATATCTATGCGAAGATAAAAAAGATAAACGGTGTAAAAATAGCGCATACAGTAACCGGGCCTTATGACATTATTGTATTTGTAGAAGCCGAAGATGTTAACCTGCTGGGCAAGACAGTAATATCAAAGATACAGAATCTAAACGGCATAAGGGACACGATGACCTGTATAGTAGTCGAACCAATGTAATCAACAGATAATATTTTGTGGTTATTTAAGCAGGTAAATAAAAACTTCATATATTTATTTTCCAGCATTTTAATATAATACCTGTAAATTGTTGTTATAATTATAATCAATGTTACTTTTATACTGGAGGTATTAAATGAAAATTGTGCCAAAAATCGTTATAGGAGTTATTATCTTTATTGTGGTGCTGGTAGTGATGATAAACATTTTTGTTGTTGTCCAGGCCGGTAATGTAAGGGTTCTGACGCAATTCGGAAAGACAGTGGGGGTGACCTTTTATCCAGGTATCCATATTAAAATCCCTTTTATACAGAATACAGTAAATTACTCAACAAGACAGGTGACATATGAGACAAGCGACAATCCTGAGTCCAGTATGTCTAACTATCCTGACTATGCGGTGGATACAACATCCTCAGACGGCCAGCAGATTAAGATAAAGTACACTATAAGGTTTGCAATTGACGGCAATCAGGCTGAATGGATACTTAACAATATAGGTACAATGGATCAACTGGTGGAGAAGGTGGTAAAGGCCGAAGCGAGATCGCTTTCAAGAAACATTCCAAAGAAATACACGGCTGCCCAGCTTTATTCTGAACAGGTATTTACAGTGCAATCAGAGATAGATGAGACACTCCGGCCTATTTTTGATGAAAACGGCATTATAATGGATGAATTCCTGTTAAGAAAGATCGACTTTACAGATGAATATTTTAATGTGCTCGAAGAAAAGCAGATTGCCGAGGAAAGGATAGTTGTTGAGAAGAATATCCTTGAACAGGAAAAGATAAAAAAGGAGCAGGTAATCATACAGGCTGAGGCAGAAGCAAAACAGATAGAGATAAAGGGAGAGTCCCTGAAATTATACCCTGAGATAATACAGCTCGAGTTCATCCAGGAACTGGCTCCAAATATTCAATGGGGCATACTTCCTGAAGAGGGAGTGATACCGTTCCTGGACCTGAGCAATATTTCAGGTAGTTTAGGAGGGGAAACAGAGACCCCTGTGACCATACCTGAAGCCGAAACAGAAACAGAACCGGAAACAGAAACAGAACCGGAAACTGAAACAGGTGAATAAGGGGTATAAGCAATAAAGGTTCCCCTAAAATAGGTCCAGTTGTATTTAAAAAGTTATTCTGGAGAGGAAAATAAAGCAGAGGATAATAAAATATATAGATACCATCAGGGTATATAACAGGATTGCGGGTATTACAAGGATAACAAGGCGTTATTTTGCTGTAAACGGGTTTGACGGAGTTATAACCAGCATAGGGGTACTCCTTGGTAATTATATAATAAATGTTACCGAACATAAGAACGTTTTTATTGCAGGTATGGCGATTGTAATATCTCTTCTTGTTTCGGGAGTATGGAGTGCCTATAACAGCGAGACGGCAGAAAGAAAAAAAGAAATGGCCGACCTTTCAGAATTCACCCTTTACGGTCTTGAAGAGACAATAATATCAAAAGCCCAGAGGTTTGCCATAATAATCCTTTCGGCAGTAAACGGGCTTTCTCCTGCAGCCACAGCATTCATACCCATTACACCTTTTTTATTTGGAAAGTTTATTCCCATAACGTATTGCTACTGGGCAGGTTTTGGCCTGGCCTTTTCCATTCTTTTTGGCCTGGGAATTTTTCTGGGGAATATATCGCGCTCAAACCTGATAATAAGCGGATTTAAGATGCTTATTGCAGGAGGAGTATGCGTGGGTCTATCCTTATTGCTTAAGTTAATGGGATAATTTGATCCGGTGCTGGATAAAATTATCCAGCATTGGATTGCAGGTATAAAAAACGTTCCTGTGGTTACTGCTTTTTGATATTTGCTCTACAAACCCGGGTTAAAGTAAAGGCAGATAATTATCCAGCTCATATTTGGATACATGGGTCCTGTACCTGTCCCACTCGATTTTTTTGTTTTCAATAAACTTATTGAAAATATGGTCTCCCAGAGTCTTCTTTACAATACTGCTGCCTTCCATATAATGGACTGCCTCCCAGAGGTTATTGGGAAGTGTCTTAATACCTTTCTCTTCCCTCCTCATGTCATCCATATCGAATATGTTTTCCTCCACAGGAAGAGGAAGTTCATATTTGTTCTTGATACCTTCCAGCCCGGCAGCCAGCATTACAGAAAACGCAAGGTAGGGATTACAGGCAGGGTCCGGACATCTGAACTCTACTCTTGTAGAATTTTCCTTACCGGGTTTATATGTCGGGACTCTTACTAGCGTGGATCTGTTTTTCCTTGCCCAGGATATGTAAACCGGAGCCTCATAACCGGGGACCAGTCTTTTATAGGAATTTACCCACTGGTTGGTAACAGCGACTATTTCCTTTGAATGCTTCAATATTCCGGCAATATAGTACTTTCCTTCCTGAGAAAGATTATAAATGTCGTCGGGGTCATAAAATGCGTTACGGTCCCCCTTGAATAGAGACTGATGTGTATGCATACCGCTTCCATTGACTCCGAATAGCGGTTTTGGCATAAATGTGGCGTATACCCCGTTCATTGTTGCGACTTCCTTTACCACCAGTTTATATGTAAGTGCATTATCTGCCATGGTAAGGGCATCTGTGTACCTTAGGTCTATCTCGTGCTGGGACGGAGCTACTTCATGGTGAGAATATTCAACACCTATTCCCATTGATTCAAGATAAAGTATCGTGTTTCTTCTGAGTTCGGTTGCCACATCAAGAGTAGTTAGATCAAAATAGCCTCCCTTATCCAATATGATAGGCTCTCCTTTATCAGATTCAAAATAGAAGAATTCCAGCTCGGGCCCTACATAAAATGTATATCCCATGTCTTTTGCCTCTTTTAATATCCTCTTAAGCACCCATCTGGGGTCACCCTCAAAGTGGGAGCCGTCCGGGTTATTGATATCAGTAAACATCCTGGCAACTCCGTTTTCCTTCGGGCTCCACGGCAGTATCTGGAATGTATTGGGGTCCGGCATTGCTATTACATCGCTTTCTTCTATCCTCGAGAAGCCTTCTATTGATGAACCATCAAATCCCATGCCTTCCTCAAGGGCACATTCCAGCTCATTTACTGTGATGGCAAAACTTTTTAATATTCCCTGGACATCAGTAAACCAGAGCCTGATAAACTTTATATCATTATCACGGGCTTTCTTGAGAACATATTCTTTCATCCTGCCATTGTCATCCATATCAAGTCCTTTCTTAAATTGTATATATAAATTTCCAGTATTATAACCTAAATAATCCCTTTAAAGGTTAAATCCATGTAAAATTTTATCCAGTTTTATTTTTCAGACGAAAACATGTAACCTACGCTCCTGATTGTCTTGAGCATATCGCTATAAGGTAGGGGTATCTTGGATCTCAATCTCCTCATATGCACATCTACAGTACGGCTGCCTCCGTAATAATCATATCCCCAGACCAGGGAGAGAAGCTTGATACGGGTAAATACCTTATTTTTATTTTTCATTAAAAGTTTTAACATTTCAAATTCTTTAAAAGTAAGGACTATTACCTCTCCTTCTACAGAAAGTTCATATTTATCCAGGTCCAGGACCAGTCCTCCCACTACAATATTATTGCCGGTAACTTCTGTTCCTGATCTTTTGAGAAGTAAATGTGTCCTTGGCAATATTTCGCTTCTGATATTACCGGCATAAAGGAAATCGTCGGCAAAAGCAGGGTTTTTTAAAAGAAGCCCATCCTGTCCATGGTCAATAATTATGATTTTCAGTTTTTTGGATTTTAAAAATTCTTCGGGCAGCTTTTCAGTTTTTACCCCTGTGTCCGGGCGGGTAAAGTCAAGAATTATCATATTGATATCTTCAGGCACAGTTTCAGCATCAGAGCTTTTGTCATAACCCCTTACAATGACTGAGAAGCCCTCATCCAGTCCAAGGATGCCGGATATGTTTTTTATATTGTCTTTATTTTCAGAGAAAAGAATTATTTTTATCATTTTTTAATTAAAATTCGAAACTGATAGAGAGAATAATTTTTATATCCGGGATCTATGGCTGCGGCCTGAACCTGTTTGTTATTGGATACTTCCTTTCCCCATCTACGGCCCTGGCAGTTATATTTACTCCAGGCGTGGCCTGTCTCCTCTTGTATTCGCTGCTGTCAACCATATTTATGACATACTTTACCATATCAGGTTCAAACCCCATATTTATTATACTCCAGCAGTCCTTATCTTCTTCAATATATGCCTTGAGAATAGAGTCAAGGGAACTGTATGGCGGAAGCCTGTCCTGATCTGTCTGGCCCGGCCGTAATTCTGCAGAAGGCGGTCTTGAGATTATTCTCCCGGGGATTACGGAGCTGTATTTTTTATTTATAAAGCTGCAGATGGAATACACCGTAGTCTTGTAAACGTCCTTTATGGGAGAAAACCCGCCGACCATATCACCGTACAATGTGCAGTACCCCACACTTATCTCACTTTTGTTTCCTGTTGAAAGAACAAGCCACCCATGTTCGTTTGAAAATGCCATAATTATATTGCCCCGTATCCTTGCCTGTATATTCTCCCTTGTTATGTTGATTTCATTGCTTTTAAAAAAATCTTTGAGGTTCTCAAGATAACTTTTATATATACCTGAAATAGGAATGACTATGTATTCTATTCCCAGATTACCTGAAAGCGTTTTTGAATCATCCATGCATTCACTGGAAGAAAAGTCCGAGGGCATAAATACCGCTGTTACATTGTCTTTTCCTACAGCCTTAACTGCTATGAATGCGGTGATTGCGGAATCAATACCCCCGCTGAGCGCAACCACCACCTTATTGAATCTGTTCTTTTTAATATAATCCCTGGTTCCCAGTACAAGTGCTTCAAGTATTTCTTCTTCAGGGCAGGAAATAAAATCAGTGTATTTTATACCGCTCTCAGCTTTAACGTTTTTACCGGCAGCAGCAGGCCTTTTTGTCACCTTGCCGGCATCAAGGTCTACCAGTTTAATAGAGCTATAATCCCGGGTCAGCCTGTTCCTGTGATTTATTAATACTTGATCTTTTTTCCTTGCCCCGGCAGCACCTGAGAGATCAATATCCACAATGAGGCTGTCTTCTGCAAAAGGTTTGCACCTTGCTGTTATATGCCCTCTTTCATTTACTACAAAACTGTTGCCGTCAAATACAAGCTCATCCTGACCGCCTGCCATATTTAGATAGGCAATATTTACTGCATTGTCAGATGCCAGGGCAGAGAGTATCTTTTCCCTGGATTCGACCCTGCCCTGATAATATGGTGAAGCAGAAATATTTATAATAAGTTCTGCGCCGCCTGGTATCGACTGGTTCCTGATCGGCCCTGAAGCATAAAAGATGTCATCAGATATGCCCAGCCCTACCCGGTGGCCTTTTATTCCCAGTATGTAACTTATTTCCCCCCTGCTGAAATAACGCTTCTCATCAAAGACAGAATAGCCCGAGAAATGCTGCTTGTTATATAAGCATTTTATTGTTTGTCCGCTTATTACTGCGGCGGAATTGTGTATAATGCCGTTTTTACTGTCTGCAAAGCCAACTATTGCAGTTATATGAGATACTTCTTTTTTTATTTTTTCGATATAGGTGATATTTTCATTTAAAAAAGAATTTTTATGCAGAAGGTCCTGCGGGGGATAACCGGTTAGGGATAACTCAGGGAATATTACAAAATCGGCATCAGTGTAACCTGCTTTTCTTATATGTGATAATATCAGGCTGCAGTTGCCTTTTAAATCTCCTACAGTAGGATTTATCTGTGCAAGGTATAATCTAATTTCCATAAACCCAATCCATAATTGATAAACTGAATTAAAAATTATCACTGTTGTTATATGCTGTCAACAAAAAAATCGGTCCTGTCTGAAACATAATAAGAATTGGTGAATCTGTAATAGTGATTCAGGACAGAGAAATAGTGGATTAAAATTGTCGTTTAAAATATAATATAGTGAAAAATTATGCATTTATAATTATTATGATTGAGAATGTAAAGAACTTAAGTCAGTCTGAGAAATGGGCGAATATAATATCATTTGTATTTGACGGCTCATTCATTTCAATTCCTATATTTATTATCATATGCATGGTGCTGGTTAAAAACTGGGTAATAGCCCTGAGCTGGGCACTTCTGTGTCTTCTTTTCAGTACTGTTATACCTTTTTTTTATGTATTGCTTCTTTACAGGAAAAACAGGATATATGATATTCACATACCGGAAAGGAACAAGAGGATAAGACCGCTTTTTATTGCATTATTAAGTTATACAACAGGCCTGATAGTACTTTATCTGCTGGATGCACCTGTATTTTTGAAAGTTATTTTTATACTGACCATTATATCCACACTGGTTCTGACAGCTGTTACCTATTACTGGAAAATAAGCCTCCATACCAGCTGGATCACTTTTGTTGTTATAACATTTAACGTCCTGCTGGGACCATGGATGCTGATGCTTACACCCCTGATCCCCATAATAGGATGGGCGAGGGTAAAGGTAAAAAGACACACAACATCCCAGGTGGTAATGGGTGCGGGCATATCTCTGGTCATATGCTTTCTTGGATATTACTTCTATGGTTTCATAAATCTTTTTAACTGGTAGCCTTATAATCCTGCCAGTTTCTCCATGAACTGGTGTATCTTATAAGATACAAAAAGCTCAACCGATGCAAGGGCAAGTGCAATAAAAACAGGTATAGCCAGGTTCGTGCTGAAAAGTTTTTTAGCCCTCTGCGCAAAAAATGGTATCAGAAGCACAATAACAAGGCTTAGAAAAAAGAATGTAAAAATAATGGATATACCGGTAAAGTAGTAATAGAAAATTCCCAGCGGTTCAAAACCCTGTAGCGTAAAGATAATAAATGCTATAAGTATTACAATAAAGGCGGTAAACATTAAAGGCCTTTTAAAGATTCTTTCACTTCGGGATCTGGCGTAATACTGGAAGTTAAAAACAGGGAAGAGAACAACTATAAGGGAGGTTCCGCAAAGAACTCCGGTGGAGAACCTTATTATATTATCGGTCTCATACAGGTTAAGATATGAAGCAAATCCATCAAATACTGTTGACAGGAAGAATATGCTCATTATTACAAGAACATATGCAGGAGGAAGATCGCTTTGTTTCTTCCTGAACATCAGAAAAAGCAAGATGGCAGACACTGTAAAACCTGTATATATACCGGCGCATCTGGAACATACGGGAGTAAGTATTTCTCCGAAGGCAAGGCTTCTGGAGTCCAGCTGATGGCAGACAGAGAAACCTACAAGTTCTATAAAATTTTTTAGCAATGTCCTCAGTACCTTCCCAGATTGTCTTCCAGCTTATTAAATCCCCTGTCGATCATCATAAGAAGAATTGAATGCAGTTCTTCGTTTGAGGAAGCGACAATAGAAAGCTGAAAATCCCTTCCGATTCCCATAAGCGGCCTTTCTTCCAGGCTGTTGCCGCTTGCATCGGTGATGAAGCCGCCGCTTTCCCTGAGTATTATGTATCCTGCTGCAATATCATAGGGATAATTGTTGATTATGCTGCCCTGTCCAACTTTTGTATAATTTTTTTCAAGTACCGGGAATTCCGAAACAAGCCTGTGCCCTATGTCTATGTAGCAGTCAAGCTGGCCTGACACCACCCTTGTTATAGAGAAGGATGCACTTCCGAGGTAGAAGACGCTTCCGTTAAAATTCGAGTTGTCTATAAGTTCTTCAAGAATCTCGATAATTGGTACTACGGGTCTGCCTCTGAGACCGACTGACCAGAATAATGAACTTATGTCAGTATTTTTGGACAGTGATGGAGGATATGCCTTTCCTTTATATATAATGCCCGCCCCTCTGTCCTTTTCTGCAATAAATATCCTTCCGCTCTTGATTTCCTGGACACAGCCAAGCTCAAGATCCTTTATCCTGGGATTTTCTGCAAAGCTTGAAAGGGCGATAGATATGCAGCTTGATTCAAGGCCTGCTGCAGCTGCCCTTGTACCATCTATCGGATCCACTATCAGAAGCTTTTCAGGGGATCCGTATTTTACAAGGCCCTTATCCTCCGAGTAATAGGCTATGTCCAGGTTCCTGTCCTCTAGATACCGGGATAGAAAAGTTTCTGATATATCATCTATAAAAAAGGTAGAGTCTCCTCCTATGGACTTTCCAGAGATTGACCTGGAATCAGGCCTGCCGAAGAATTGAAGTATTCTTTGTCTCATGCTTTCTGTCAGCTCAAGTATAAAATCTTTCCAGTATTTTTCTGTCATAGATATTTCCCGATCACTTTAATTATCCTGTAATAAAGTATTTAAATAATCACAATTTTTTATATTAAAATCATGGTCTTATATAATCAATACTGATAGAATTAACATATAATTTTATAGGTTTTTGCAGATGTAATCAATAAAGGAAAGGATTCCCGGGATATTTATGGTATGTGATTTTCATACCCATACTTTTTTATCCGATGGAGAAAACAGTCCCATAGAGCTGATAAGATTTGCTTTAGCCTATGGGTATAAGTGTATAGGGATATCTGACCATGCCAGTTATTCAAACCTGGGGCAGATCATAGAAAGCCTGAAAAGAGATTGTGAGCTGGCTGAAAAATACTGGGACATAATCGCGGTTCCGGGGGTAGAACTAACAAATGTGCCTGCAGCAAGCATAGATAGTATGGCAAGAAAAGCAAAAGAGCTGGGGACAGGTATGGTAATAATACATGGAGAGACAATCGTGGAAGAAGTGGAGGCCGGGACAAATACTGCTGCAGTAAGTTCGGAGTTTGTAGATATTCTGGCACATCCAGGGTTGCTGACCAGGGAGCAGGCAAAGCTCGCTGCCAGAAATGATGTTTATATAGAAGTAACTTCAAGAAAAGGACATTGTCTTGGCAATGGAAGGACAGTAAAAATAGGCAGGGAGGAAGGCGTTAAATTTCTTCTAAACAGTGATTCTCACAGTCATCTTGACCTTTACAGGGGAGATTTTCAGAAAGAGGTTGCAATTGGAAGCGGCCTCAGCGAAGCTGAATATGATATAATAATAAGCAGAAACCAGGAAATGTTTTTAAAAAAAATCGGATACCGGTAGTTTATTTTTTACCAAATCATGTAGTATCACTGGATTGTTCTAACGCAAGGCTTACTGCCTCTTCTGCAGAGTCAGCAGTAATTATTCCGGAAGTGCGGATCCCCCTGTAAGGCTTTATCTTCCATGTATTTATACCAATAAGAGGTTTATTAAAAGTAAGTGCGTAGCCTATTTCCGTAAGGGTACCCGTAGCCCCATCTACTGCGATGACCGCATCTCCAGAAAGAACTACAAGCATATTTCTTGCATATCCAAGCCCGGTGGGTATTTTTATGTCAACCCAGCTGTTTGCAGCACCCTCTTCTGTAGAAGGGAGTATCCCAATTGTTAAGCCGCCTTCTTCTTTGGCACCCCTGCAGGCAGCTTCCATAACCCCGCCCAGGCCCCCGCATACTAGAATTGCTGAGTTTCTGGCTATATTTTTGCCCACCTGGTAGGCAAGGTCGTAGACCATGCTGTCTTTCGCTATCCGGCTTCCTCCTATTACTGATATTTTTTTATAACCTTTTTTTATGTCCATAGTAGCCCTCCGGTGTAAATATTATATTTTTTATTTATTTTTACCATTATATTCAAGTTTTTAAAGCTCTCAAATAAATATATGAAAATTTTACTGATATTATAAATAATATGATAATATTTATATTTGTAAGTAGTACTCTGGAAATTCCGGGATAGGAGCAAATATGGTTCGTATTAATACCAGGCCGAGAATTTTATCTTTCATAATTGTGTTTTTAATATATGCAGCTGCCTTTTTTGCAGGGTTTATAGTTTTTAAATTTACTTCTGATATGCAGCTTCTGATATCTACGCTGCTTGCAGATATAGCAGCTACTCTGGTAGTATGGGCCTCTGGAATATTATTTGGAAATTCCAGTGTTTATGATCCTTACTGGAGTGTGGCACCGCCTTTGATACTGGCACTTTGGATGTTCCAGAAGGTAATAGAATTATCTTTCATTGATGTATTATTTACTGCAGCTGTCTTTATCTGGGGTATCAGACTGACATTTAACTGGGCTATCCGCTGGAGGGGACTGGGGCACCAGGACTGGCGGTATACTATGCTAAAGGAAAAATCCCCGGGTTTATGGTTTTTTACTAATCTTATGGGTATAAACATCATGCCCACACTGATTGTTTATGCCGCTTTGATTTCTGCCTACTTTGGAATTGGGACAGGTAAACAGTTAAATATTTTTACAGGTGCGGGGTTTTTTGTATGTGCAGGGGCTGTTCTTGTAGAGGTAATAGCTGACAGGCAGATGGATATATTTAGAAAGGGAAGCCCGGACAGGAAAAGTTATATGGACCGGGGTATGTGGCGCTTCTGCCGCCATCCGAATTATCTTGGCGAGGTTTCTTTCTGGTGGGGTTTGTGGCTTATGCAGATCGGGGCTGCCCCGGATATATGGTTTACAATAGTCGGACCTTTGCTGGTTACTTTGTTGTTTATTTTTGTAAGCATACCCATGATGGAGAAGCATATTCTGGAATCCAGGCCGGCCTACAGGCATTATCAGGAGAAGGTACCGGTAATAAGATTATTTCCTTGGAATACAACAAAGGATGCTTGAAATATTTTAACGGTTTCAAGATTCTGTATATTTTTCATTTCTTATCAGCCAGAATAATACTGATACTAAAATAAGTCCCATAACTGCCCCTGTTGAGGCTACTAAGGCTATATATTGCTTCCCGAAGTACTCGGTTACATAGCCGTTTATGGGCTGGAACACTACAGATCCTGCAAAAGCTGATGCAATTGTAAATCCCAGTATGGTACCGGAGTTTTTGGGGTCCCTTTTGGCTGCAATGGAGGTTGAAAGGGAAAATATACCTGCCAGAAAGACGGCCTGAAGGGCGAGGGCAGAAATTTTAATATATATGTTTAATACACTGCTGAATACAAGCAGGCATATCGTCCCGGCGAGGCAGCCGTAAAAGAGTATATGGATCTCTTTGAACTTTGATACAATTTTTGTAGTGATTACCATGCCTGCGATAGAAAATAGCCAGTAAAGTGATAAAATAGCTGACCCATAGGCAACTCTCACTCCGAAACCCAGAAAATATGTGGTCATCCAGGAAGATAGACCCGAGAATGCTCCAATATAGAAAAATAATATCATTCCTGTAAGTATAACAGCCCTGTTTTTGATCATGCTGAGGTCCGTCCAGTGTATCCCGGTTTTAATTAAACCGGCTTTCCTGCTTTTATTGACAATGCTTTTCCCTGGACATGTTCTGTAGAAGATTATAAGGGAAAACATATAAAGGAAGGCGAGAATAAAAAAAAGATACTTCGGAAGAAATTCAAAGTAGAGTGCTGCGCTGATAATAATGGGACCGATTACAGCCCCAAAGTACCATGCCACATCGAGCTTGATGAAGATGCGGCTTATATCCCTTTTAAACAGTTTTGCAGAAAAAGAATGGACAGATGTATCGATTATACCAAAACCGGACCTTAAAAATAATATTACAATGATAAAGATAATAAAGTTAAGATATATACCAAAAAGAGTAAAACCCATCATTAGAAGGATAATCCCAAAAATGATAAGTTTTTTTATATCTATTCTGTCAGATAACCTTCCGGCAATGAAGTTGGAAATAAGGGCTCCGATAGAGCCGATAAAAAGCGCTATGCCGATTTTATCATAGCTGACATCTATCTGTTCTGCTATTACAGGTATAAGCGGATCGATTGTTACCATAGAGAGACCAAAAAGGATAAAGATCATATAAAAAGTTATAAGAGTATTGCTTTTAGTTTTTTCTTCCATCCATGCTTCCTATTTATAACCTTCAATATCTATCGTTATATATTTGAAATCAAATGATTGCATTTTTAAGCTGGCAGAAAAGACCGGGAAACCACTAAAGGAGATTTACGGGGATGTTATCCGTTTCTTTTCAAGAAGATAATACTTAAGAGTCTCCTGGATTATGGCTACAGTAGGAACTGCTATTAGAAGGCCCCAGAAACCGAATAGCGCCCCGCCTGCCATTAGAGAAAATATGATAATGCCCGGATGGACACCCACCTGAAATTTCATCACATTCGGGGATATTACATAATTATCAAGCTGCTGGATTGCTATAAAGAGAAGGATTACAAGTATTGCCTTAAGCGGTGATATAAACAGTGCCGCCAGAGCCGCAGGTATGCCTCCTATGATCGGTCCGAGCAGGGGTATCAGATTAAATATTCCGGCAATAGCTCCAAGAAGTACGGCAAAATCTATTTTAAGTACCAGCAGAACTATTGTACACAGTATACCGACTATTATGGAAATAAATATCTGTCCTCTTATATATCTGCCTGCCACATGGTTTATCCTGTCTATTGTATTGATTACATGACTCCTGTATTTTCCGGGGAAAACCCTTATAAAAACCTCTCTTAATTTGTCTATATCTTTCAGTATATATATGCCGAGGAGGGGGCCTATAATAAGATAAAGGACAATATTTATCAAGGACCGGGTGAATACGGTTGCCTGTTCCATAAGGTTTATATTTCTGAGATCGAATCTTCCCATAAAATACTGGTATATTGAACTCATGTCAGGAGTAATTATCTCCTTGCCCGTAAGGCTCTCTGCATATTCTATAATAATGCTGTTTTTGAAAAAATCCTCCAGGGTATCGTTCAGATTCTGTAAATATGAAGGAAACCTGTCAATAAAAACTCTGAACTGGTCCACTATTATTGGTATTATGAAGAAAAATAGAAGAGCTATTAATCCTATAAATATTACATAGGTTATCGCCAGGGCAAAGACTTTGCGCATCTTCCTCTGCAGCAGCATCATCAGAGGTGAGATAAGATAGGTTATAGCAACTGCTATGAGGACGGGTATAACTGCTATCCGTATTAGATATATTATATAGAAGAAGAAGGCAGCAATAATGAGAGATCCTATAATAGACCATGAAATTATCCCCAGGCGTTTTACGGCATCTCTTTTTTGGGAAGGTTTTTTATTCCTCATAGTTTTTTATTATAGTATATTTTTTTTAAAAATATAATTATATTAATGTATCGGTAATTGAAGTAGCAATATAATTATGTTAAAGTTTTAATTCATAATAATATATTTAAAACTTACCATAGGATAAATATATGCCAGGAGAATCAGTAGCTGCCTACATAAATAATACAGTTACTTTTATAATATTCACACTGATCTGCATAGCAGTATTTGCATTACTGTATGCCGTATCAGCCTGTATAAGAAAAAGGGTTCTCACAAGAAGCGGCGATAAATATGCCAGTGAAAACGGGAAAAGGAAAATTGATTGTTCTTGCATTGTAGATCCATATAAAAAAAGGAATTCGGCACTTCTTGGAATGTCTTTTGTATTTGTTGTGCTTTCACTGCTGCTGATGCTGTCTGTACTTTATTTTTCCCTTAATAAAGGTCCGGGTTTAATTATTGGCCTGATATCTTTTATTATATACAGCATGATTGCTGTTCTTGTGTATATGTTCAGATCAGGATTGATTAAAAAATAAGATTTTGCATAAAAGTTGGCTTTCAATATAGAAAAAAGTAATTTAAACATAATCGTGACCGGAGCAGGCGCCTGCAGAAATGAGATCCTTGCGACCAGGAGTCCTCTCTATGATATTCAGCGATTTGGAGTAAATTTTGTAAACAGGCCGGAAGATGCTGATATACTTGTTATATCAGGCTTTTATAACGAAGAAGGTGTTAAGAGGCTGATTGATATCTATAGCAGGATGAAGTTGCCCAGATGGGTATTTGCCTGCGGAAGCTGTGCAATAAGCGGTGGAAGGTTCCCGGGTTTCGCCCACATAATAGAAGAGTTTAAGAAAAATACCGGTATCGATATGTATATCCCCGGATGTCCTCCCAGACCTGAAGCATTTGTTTATGCGGTTATAAAATTTATAAAACAATAACAACATCCATTGGAATTTTTATGATGTTTGATGATTACAGTATCTATTCAGACACAGGAGTAATTTATCTCGAAAGACTTGAAAGGAATCTGCGGCATTTTATTGAGGATAAAGTAAGTAGAATAAGAAGGATAGGGCCGGATATATTGATAGAGATGGAACATGAGTATCTTGATGCAGTGCTGCAGGAAATCAAAAACAACCCCGAACTTTCAATAGGGGTCCTCAAAAGCATAAAAAAGATAGAAGATGGGTATAGAGCTTATATTCTTTCAGAATTGAGGTCTGCAGGTTTTGATTACTCAATAATCTTAAAAATCGGACTGCCCGGGGATGAAGAAGAGGAAATTTACCGGGTTGTTTTGGAAAAGTTTAAGAACCATTATATAAATGCAGCATCATATGCTCCATCCAAAGGGGATGGAGAGGGGGTATATAATTGTGTCCTGCCGGCGGATATGCTTAATGTGGTCGAGGGATTTGATATAAGACTCAGCATCGAAGATGACATAATAAAAAAGGCACATCTGGAAAACTCTGTGGCAGGAGTTGTAGATAAAGATTTTTTCAGGGATCTTGATATAGATCAGGTGGTGAGTTATATGGCAAGGTTTGATTATAATGCGGGAATCTTTGCTGAACTCGCGCTGTGTCTGGGCATAGAAGAGCTTCTTCAGCTCAAAGTACCAAAGAGGGCAAGATACATCAGAATTTTAATGTCAGAGCTTTTCAGGATAGTAAGCCATCTATACTTTATGGCGAATATTACCGAGATACTGGGCCATGACCTGGCCTGGAATATGATAATGCTGGAAAGGGAAAAGCTGCTGGGGATAATAGAAGAGGTTACAGGGGCCAGATTCATACCGAACTATGTAAGGATAGGCGGGGTGAGGTCAAATATAGGCTCGGATATAATTAAGAAGATCAGGAGAGTGGTTACAGGATTCTCAGTGAGTTTTAAAAAGATAGAAAGAATGATCCTGGCAGATTTTGCTTTTGCCGAAAGGCTAAGCGGGAAAGGCATTATAAAAAGGGATATGGCAGTAGATTATGGTATAAGCGGTCCAAATCTTAGGGCCTCTTCGATAAGGTACGATCTCAGGGCAAATCTTGACTACACGGGCTACAGGCATTTTAATTTTACCGTTCCATATGGAAGAGATGGAGACTGTTTAAACAGGACAATGGTACGAATTGGAGAAGTGCACCAGTCTATAAGGATAATCAAGCAGGCATTAGAGGGTATTCCAACAGGGCCGGTACTGCATGGCATAAATCTTCCCCACCTGGATTTTAATCTTACACCTTTTATTTCTTCTGTCGAGTGCCCGCATGGCACCTTTAAGATATTCGGAGAAATAGAAGGAAACAGGCTCAGGACCTTTTCGGCAATGGGCCCATCAGGGCAGTCTTTTGTCCTATTGGAAATGTTACTGGAAGGAAGCTTATTTGACGATCTTGAGATTATAATTGCAAGTCTGGATATAAGTGCAGGGGAATTAATGGATTTTATTTGATAATATGGAGACCTATCTTGATTATTATATTAAAAAAAATTGCATATGTTCTAATAATAATCGGATCGAATATATACATATGCTCCTATCTTGGATCGAAACTTTCTGCAAGGATGGAGTTAAGAAGGGGATATGGGCCTACCAGGGTTTGCGGTATGGGTTTCCCGGTTATAAGGTTCTTCTCATATGCTGCCAGGAGAAAACAGACAAATGTATGGACGCTCGTCCTGTTTGTTTCTTCACTACTTATCTGGTCAGTCGCTCCATTTAGTTCCGGTCTTTTTCTTATTGATATGGACTCTACCCTTATCCTGGCCTATATTTTTTATTTGATTGTTCTTATGGCAAGCTTCAGCGGCCAGGTTAAAACCGGATATGTTATCGTTTATGGTCAGATGGTCAAAAAGATAGTATCTGTGATCAGCCTGGCAATACCATTTTTTCTTTCAGCCATATCAATAGCACTTGTAGACAGGACATTAAATCTGCGCGAGGTAGTAAACTACCAGAATGAATACTGGAATATAATATACCAGCCGCTTGGTTTTATAATAGCTATTTTTTCCACTGTCCTGATTTCGAAGATTTTAAAGCTTAACAGAAGGCAGACACTTCATATTCAGGGGATGGACAGCATGGAAGGTTCGGGATTCTCTAATATGATACATAGATTTTCCGGTTACTCACTGGTCATCTTTATGATATACATGATTGCCCTGCTGTACCTTGGAGGATATAGAAATATGTATTTTGTAAGAGGGGAAATTATGCTGGGTATAAAATTCTATATTTTATTTTTTGCCGTTATCTTTTGCGAAAAAGCTGTCGGGAGCGATCTATCTGATTCAGGGCTTCTTCTGAGAATAAATGGTAAATTTCTCATACCGATGTCTATAATTAATTTTCTGGCAACAATGGGATTCTTTATATACAGGAATATATGCGGACTGGTTTAATGGGGTTACAGGGGGCAGAAAGGAGAAAGGATATGCTCCAGCTGATAAAAAATTTATTTATGTGCCTGGGTAATATATTCAGGAAACCCAGGACTGTAGTTTATCCAAGAGAAAAGATAATAATCCCCGAAAAAAGCAGGGGCATACTGCAGCTAAAACTCGATCTGGACTCCCCGGGAATTATATGTAATGGCTGCGGGCACTGCATGGATGTATGTCCTGAAAATTGTATAAGGGTAAGTAGAAAGGTTCTGGAAGAGGGGAAAGAGGTGCTGGATAGTTTTCAGGTCGATCTGGGAAGCTGCATATTCTGCGGTAACTGTGTTACAGCATGCGAGCTTAATGCTATAACTATGTCATACCGTTATCAAAACGCAGATTTTTTTAGGAAGGGTCTGGTAATGGAAAAGTCTGATCTTATAAGGCCATCTGGAGCTGTAAGAGACTTCTGGAAATAAAAGTGATTGGAGCATTGATGTTAATAGAAAGCCATAGGTTAATAGGAATTATACAGTATATTGTTTTCTCTGGTCTGATAATATCGGGAGCAGCTGTTCTGTTCACAAAGGATTTCAGAAAAACAATGGTATTTTCATTTTTTTTGTTCATTTTTCTGACTTTAGTAGCTTTTATCTTTTATTCAGGGACTGTATTTATTATCACAGGTGCCGGCTATGTTTTTATATTTATCCTTATCTATCTTCTTGCCGGCTCAAATGGCGGTAATGGAAAAGAAGCCTATCCTTTTAGTTTTTATACAGATAAAAAACGAATAAATACGATTTTAAAGAAGATTGTGATGATTATTTCGCCAATTTTATTATGCAGTGTCATTGGATACCTTGTATATGATATTACAGAAGGATATTTACATGGGGCTGAAAGGATGCAGGAGGTGTCGATAAATGCAGTAGGGCAGGTATCAGATGTTTTGTTTACTGATTATAATATAGCAATGCTGGTATTAATATCAGCATTGCCTGTATTGTTTATATGGCTCACTATTATATTGGAGGGAATAAAAGACAGGGGGAAGGTGAATTAGATGAATATTGAAGCTGTCTTTTTCGCCGGTATGATACTATTCCTTGTAGGAATAGTTATTATTTTTATAAAAGATGACGCCGTATCAGTTTTTGTAGCATACCAGGTCATAGTAACAGCCGCAGTGATAAATCTTTTGAACTTTTCCACACGTCCGGATGCAGGAAAGTTCTGGGCAGATATATTTTTGTTTCAGGGACTGTTGACAATATACCTGCTGATATTTGCAGTCTTTTTCCATATTTATTCAAAGGTTCCAGGTACAGGAGACAAATCTGTGTTAACAGGTTATAGATTATTCAGTATCAGGAGAACCGACTGGTGGGGAGAAGACAGGATATGAATGTTGAATATTTAAGTTATGTAATTGAAAAATTGGACCCATATGCAGGAGTGGCAGTCATGGTGCCAGCTGTGTTTATCTCCTTATTTTTAGGGTTTTCTAAAAGCGGTAGGACCAGGATCTTTGTAATAATATTAAATGCTCTGGCATATTCTGCATCTTTTTACCTTTATGTTTCGACATTTATAAAGTATGGCCGGAGAACTGATTTCCTGATAAGTACAGGTATGGGTGAGATGATATTATCATGCGCTGTTCTGTTTTTTGGTCTAACTGTTTTGTTCTATATTTCTGCTTCCTTAATCCCTGAAGAATTTTTTGTAAGGATAACAGTCTTATTAACATTTTCACTGGTATCTATTTTGCTTATGATTATGGCAGAAAATATAATTTTTTTATTCGTTATGATTGCCCTGGCTGTAATGGGGATCTTTACCCTTGTATCGTCGCTTGAAAAGGGGAATGAAAGGCATGCATATATAATAGGGAAATTTGGCGGGCGGATCATCCTGCCTGTTTTATTATTATTTTTTGGTTTTTCAATACTTTCCGGAACAGGAAGCATAAAAAACCTTTCGGGGTATGATTTAATCGTAAGCGGGGGGGATCCTCTTTTGATAATCGGTTCTATTATATTTGCCTGTGCGGTGTATTTATATTTATTTCTTTTTCCCTTTCAGGGCATCTTTCTGGAAATGCCGGGAAGGTTGAACATCGCTACATTATCAGTATTATGGTTTATATATATGCCTGCCGGCATAATAATATTGACCAAATTTGACCGGTTTTTTTATATACGGAATATAGAAGATAATATATATGGATTTATTATAGTTACCCTTTTTGCATTTTGCAGTCTTTTTGGGGCAGCAGTAGGCGCAGTAAGAGTATTAAGCCTGGAAAGGCTTACCTGTGTTCTTATTATTTTTGATATTGGAACGCTGGTACTGATAAGAGCCCTGAGGTCTATAGAAAGTATGGATATTCCCCCGGCAGGCTATAATGATATTGGAATACTTATAAAAATAGGAATGATATTTATACCATTGAGTATTTTTTTACTCATACTGAGAAAGAATACCGGAAATGGCTTAATTTCAGATGCCGGAATTATTGCACAGAAGGATCTTTTTACAGGGATAACCCTGATAATCCTTTTCATCTTTTGGCTTATTTCCAGCATATTTGTTTTCCCTCTAAAAAAGTTGTTATTATCCGGAGGGCTGGCAGAAATAGGTAAGGGCGGAATTGTACTTTTCTCGGGATATTACACGGCGCTGCTTCTTATGGCTGTAAATATTTTAAGAGTAATTATTAAGCTGTTCAGGGGGCAGCCGGAATTGCATAAAATTAAGATAAAGACCCTTCCCCGTCTCTACTATGTCTGCCTGTCACTTTTTATTCTTATAGGACTGGCTGCTTTTGTGCTGTTATTCACAGGCAGGGTTGCTATTGTAGGAGGCCAGCTGAATATATGGGAGTTGACCTTTAACATTCCTGGCGCCGGAGCATGAGTCTTGGAAGAGGAAAAAAGGCTTTTTAATATAAAACATTTCCTGATAATAATACTGGTGCTCTTAATTTCCCTGGCAGTAGTTATAAGTATAAGGGGGCTATCTTTCAAAAAAGACTACCAGCCTCCCACGGGACTTGCCCGGCAGCTGCCCAGGTTCAGATTAATAGACATGAGCAGTCTCGGGATAAATACTGACCGGGATAATGATGGAATAAATGATCAGGAAGATATATTAATGGGGGCAAAGAAACAACTTATAAACCCTGCCGTTAATATTTTTACAACCGGTGATGAGCCCAATTACTATGCCGGGGGAGACCCTCCAGAGGACCTGGCAATAAGTACAGACATAATAGCGAGGGCATTTATGGAAGCAGGCTTTATGCTAAAGGACCTTGTAAATGAAGACATAAGTAATAATTTTGATAGTTACCCACTGCGTAGAAACTGGGGGCAGACGCACTGTGATCCAAATATCGATTACAGGCGAATACAGAATCTTGAGATTTTCTTTAAAAGGAATGCCCTATCAGCAGGTATATATTTTGATGAGAATGACCCTGAAAACCTTGAGTCGTGGTTTCCAGGCGACATAGTCTTTTTTGATATGGATGGTGATGGTTTCACCGACTGTGCCGCAATTATATCAGACAGCACTACAAGGGAGGGCATCCCGAAAATTATATATAATTATGTCCAACCCGGATATACGGCGGAAGAGGATATCCTAAAAGAGAAAAAGATTACAGGGCATTACCGCTATCCATGTCAGGGTTTGCCCTGGAGTTAAGGCTGAAGATTTTATTTACTCTTTTTTATAATTTTTTTTAGAAGGTTATTAAAAAAGAGTTTTACGCCGGGCAGAAAGCCCTCACTGAATCTTTTCGAGAAGTCGTATGCTGCGTCTGAGAGTCCTATATTATTTCCAAATTTTTCCCTCAGGTGATATTTATGCTCATTTATCCATACGTAAAGGTCGCTTTTTGTACGGTTTGGAAAATTTTCTATTATTCTATACTGATCGATTACCCTTATGGCAGGAAGGTATATGTTGTCATACCAGTCAAGTGCTGCATCTTTAAAACCGTATTGTCTATCATTTTTACTGTTAAGATAATTCATATGATTATTTATCTGATTAAGCAGGAAGTCATATTTTCCCGGAATGGTCAACCTGATCTTGATATCAGGTCTTTTCTCCCTTAGCCCTGTTAGATCCATAAATTTTTCCCTTTCATAGAGAATGAACATATCCTTTGGGTCCATTTCTCTTGTAATTGGTATTCTGGTCTTAAATTCAATTACCTCTGCATCTATATAGATCACACCCATTCTTCTGGCAACACTTACCCTGTGATTACCATCAAGGACAAAATATATATCTCCTACCTTGTATAGCTTGACAGCAGGAAGCGACATGTCTTTTTTATATGCATTGTATATATTGGACCAGCGGTGTTCAAGATGGGCCTTTTTTGGAAGAAAATACCGGTCAAAGTCCCTATATCTGTCAATACTGCCTACTATATTTTTTAATTTTACCTGCCTGATGCCGAGGTAGTGCTGATTATGCAGCTCAAGTCCACGGTTTATTTCTTCAAAGGACAGCAGCTGATTACTTTCGTCCCTTAAGAGCAACCTTAAGTTGTTAAGAAGGGACTTAAATCTTGCTGATTCAAATTGACTTTTCCCTTCTGACTGAAAATCCTGCATATCTCCCTTGTAATGTGCCTTTCTATTTTAATTATAATAATTTTTTGAAAATGATTAATTTATTTTTAGTTTTTAATGAATCTTAATCAGATCTCCAGAATCTGAAAACCATATGCATTTACAACCTTTGTATTGCCGACTTCTGTAAGCCACTGGCATCCGGATCCATAATAATGTATATGACCGTGAACGTGATATTTTGGTTTATATTTTCTAATAAATTTATTAAAACATCTAAAACCCCTGTGGCAGAGATCTTCCCGGTCATGTATCCCCCTCGGGGGAGCATGGGTTATAAGGATGTCGATGTATCTTTTTTTGAAGACTTTATTGAAATAAAGCGCCGGTTTCATCCTGTTAATCTTAAGGCACATTTCAAATTCACTGTACTGGTGATTCCCGCTGCGGTATCTCATAGAACCTTCAAAGCCGCCTATCAAAAGGCCCCTGTATTCTATAATCCTGTTGTCGAGATTTATACATCCTTCCGGGCCTCCTTTCTTTATCCCATTTTCTGTATAAAGTGAATTCCTGTGATGGTTTCCAAAAACATAATAAAGCGGTTTGTTAAGCATGGTAACTATAAACTCGAGGTAACTGTTCGGCAGATCACCACAGGATATTATAAAATCGATGTCGGCCAGGCGTTCCTTTATGGAAGGCGTATATATTATATCAACTATTTTATCACTAACTGC
>JAGYMN010000069.1 GCA_018400395.1 Actinomycetota bacterium | reverse complement strand
TGATGCAGTTCCCCTGGCAAGATTTAATATATAAAAGAGAATGAATGTAAAGGAAAAATCGGTTCTGGTTGTAGGCGCCGGCTCAATAGGAGGCATTTCAGCTGCATTCCTTAAGAAAGCAGGTTATAATGTTGAGATAGTCTGTAAGTATGAGGATTATAAAGAGAGCATAATAAATGAAGGACTGAGGGTAAAAACCCCTGCAGGAAGTTTCAGTGAGAAAATGAAGGCCTACGCTTCCCTGACAGATGTGGGGGAGAAAAAAGATATAATCCTTTTTGCCTTAAAGGCAACAGATATGAAAGAGGGAGCTAATGACTTAAAACCATTGCTCAACGGGGGCAGCCTGGTGGTATCCATGCAAAACGGGATATGTGAGCCCGAACTGGAGAGAATACTGGGCAGTGAGCACATAGTAGGCTGTATTGTCGGATGGGGTGCAACAATGGATAAGCCGGGCAGACTGGTAATGACCTCAGGAGGGGACTTTGTAATTGGGTATATTGACAGGAATGAGGATGAAAGGCTTGCAGGCATAGCTGAGTTACTGGAAACTATTGCACCGGTCAGGACAAGCTCTAATATGATGGGACAACTATATTCCAAGCTGATCATTAATGCCTGTATTACTTCAGTGGGTGCAATTACCGGACTGTTGCTTGGAGAAATGATGCGCAGACGTAAAGCCAGGAAATTATTTGTCAGGATAATACGTGAAGCTCTTGAGTTGGCTTATATTCTGAAGATACAGGTTGAAGATTATGCTGGCAAACTTAATTATTACGATTTTATTGACGACAAGAGAAAAATGCCGGAATTGAGGAGATATATTATATTGCGACTGATGGGCTTTAAGTACAGAGGCCTGAAATCTTCATCGCTGCAATCGCTGCAGCGTGGAAAACTGACAGAGATAGATTACCTAAATGGTTATATAGCCTCAAACGGCAGGGAATATGGTGTGCCAACACCTGTTAATGCAGCAATTGTGAATATGATTCATGAGATAGAGGACGGTAAAAGGGAGATAAGTATTTTTAATCTTGATGAGCAAGTATTTAAAAAATTTTATTAATAAAGATTTTATTTTATTTTACCGATAAGTATATTAGCAGCAAATTCAGGTAATGGACCAATTATTTATTGAATCAACAAAGAACTCGCCGGAGATATCCCTGAACCCTTCTGGCAGCATTAAACTGAAGGGACGGTCGATACATGAGAATGTACATGAGTTTTATAAATCCATGCTGGCATGGATAGAGGAGTATATTAAGGAGCCTGCTGATACAACATTTGTTGATGTTCAACTGGAATATTTTAATAGTGCCAGTGCAAAGTATATAGTGATGTTATTGCAGAAATTAAAAGATGTAAAGTTGAAGGATAAGAAATATTATGTGAACTGGTTTTATGAGGCTGGTGATGAGGATATACTTGAGAGAGGTGAGTATTTCGCATCTGTACTGGATATGGATTTTAATTTTGTAGAGATGTCCTGACAATATTCAGTAGGCAAGTATCTGGCTTTTTTCCCTTCCCCTGCCTTTTATCCATAATTTATTATCATATATTTCCACAATGGCCCACGCATTACTTTCAGCTGTTTCTACCATACCGTGTAGTATCACAAAGTGGGTCCGGTTAAAGTTGCCATAGCCCCCTGAATGATCGTGTCCGCAGAACCAGGCAATAATATTGTCATAAGCCGATATTAGCTCAAGGATCTCTTCCCTGTTATAGATATTATGTGTGCCGGCCGGCTCTACCGTGTGATGGGAAAAGACAAGTACATATTCATTATTAATACTGGCATTTTCCAGCTCTGATCTGAGCCATTCAATCTGATCTTCGCTCATTCCACCATTCCATTCAAATGCATTAGGATAGCCTTTGTTGCTGAGTCTGGTAATCATATCCCGTGCCACTACTGCGGAACGTCGTGAACCCGAGTAAGTGCTTATTTCGCAGCTGTTAAGGGCAATAAACCGGAAACCGTATCTTGAAAAGCTGTAATAACTATCTTTTCCGGTAAGGAGATCGCATATTTTTTTCTTATACCCGTTGCGTACATTGTAATCATGATTGCCATGCAGATGGTATATTCTGTGCCGGCTGTTTTTCAGGATATTCAGAACCGGTTCAAAGGACTTAAAATCCCTGTCAATAAGGTCGCCAAGGTTGATTATAAAATCAAGGTCTGCAGCATTAAGTCCGCCAATGGCTTCTTCCAGTTTAGGGAGTGAATTCCTGTAATATCTTGAACCTGTTTTATCACAGTTACAGTATTGTACATCGGCTATAAGACCAAAAGAAATAATAGGTTCATCAGCCTGTTTTTTGTCGGTATTGTTCATGATGCCAGGTGTCTGGATCCGGGTTAAGAAATATAAAAAGAGAATAAAAATCTTTATCATGCCATTTTGATTGGTAGATGTTTAAAGATAAAGATTTTTATTCTCAAATATTAATCTAACCACTAACCTTTTAAAGAAATATCTACCTGACTTTCTCGGAATTGCTATCCTTTGTAAATATAGATCAATCAGTATGTTCAGTCAATAAGGAACTGGTGATATTCATCATTATGAAAATTGATGACAGTCACCGTTTGCCTCTTTACCTGGCTTGTTTATTCATTGAAAAATGCTTCTTTGCCGGGGAAACCGAATTTGCGTTTTGCCAGCTCTTCGGGGTAGGTAAAAAATATGCTGTATGCTTCTGCACACAATTTTCCAGTGCCATCTGCAAGCTCACATTTCAGATGAACATACCTGTCTTCTGTTTTAATGATACGTGCCCTGAGCCTGATATCGCCCTTATTCATAAAAACCGGTTTAAGGTATCGGATTTTCAACTCTGATGTAACACCTGCTGTTCCTGTTTTTACATTGACACACCATGCACCTGTCTCGTCCAGCATTGTTGCTATAATCCCCCCGTGCAGTATATTGACATAACCCTGATAGTACTCTTCAGGCTCCCACATAGCTATTACATAATCATCAAATTCTTCAAATTCCAGCTTCAGTCCTATAGGGTTACCCTTACTGCAGCCAAAACATTTATTTACCTTGGGATCATAGGGGTTATTTATTTTCCTTCTCATTATTAATACTATTTCTTGGTTTATAATGATTATGATACAAAAATACCAGGGAGAGGGCAAGGAATAACAGCCCTGTAAACAGCAGAAAGAGAAAGCCTGAAAGCGTAGGCTTTTCAAAGCCTTCATCAACCATCCTGAGCCTGAAAATATATCCGTTGATAGCCAGAATAATAATTAACAAGGCTACGGCAGTGCTCATGTATAATTGCGTTTTATCGAGCACCCTGGTTGATTTATACATACCAGAGTTTTTGAAATTATTATACCGGGTATGCGAATATGCATATGCTTTACGCCTTGCCTCTTCTCTCTTATTACTTTCCCAGTCATTTACAAATTGATTTGCCATACTCTTATTATACAGGAGATTTTTTTGGTGTGTAATCAAAAACTGGTATGCTTCTGTAGAAAGAATGAACATATCAACTGCCGACTCAGAGCCATTAATGTCAGGGTGGTACCTGCGTGCACATTTTCTGTAAGCATTTTTTATGTCATTAATGGAAGCTCCGGGCTCAAGACCCAGTACATTATAGTATTTATCTATCCTGCTCAATTTATCTGAATAAGATATAAAAATAATGATTTGGATGGGATTATCATATCTAATGCCTGTCTATTGTGAGATATCAGGAAGGATGGCTTACATAAATTTGACAGGAGCAGTCTAAGTCTGGATTATTAATCATTGGATTACCCATACTTTTTGTAAATTTGGATTTTTTTAAAGACATGGTTTAAGGAATGGAGTGGACTAATATTTACCTTGCCTTCGGGTTAACATTATTTGCAGGTCTGGCAACAGCCATTGGTGGAGGCATAGCTTTTTTCGCAAAAAGGACAAACACTACATTTCTTTCATATTCACTTGGTTTCTCTGCGGGGGTGATGATATATATATCTTTTACAGAGATTCTTCCTGAGTCGACCCTGATTATTGGTGAGTATTTCTCGGATGAAATTGCAACATGGCTTACTTTTTTATTTTTTATTGGAGGAGTTTTTTTAACAGCATTTATAGACAAGATGGTGCCAACAAAGGAGAATCCGCATGAGATGAGAAGCCTTGAGCAGATGGATAATGGACGGCCATGCAGGGGTAAGAGGTTATTGCGGGTGGGCATTTTTACCGCTATTGCAATAGCCATTCATAATTTCCCGGAGGGTATAGCCACCTTTATGGCTGGGGTGTCTGATATTACTGTAGGTATAAGTATAGCCCTGGCCATTGCCATACATAATATTCCTGAAGGAATAGCTATTTCAGTACCTGTATATTATGCAACCGGTTCACGGAAAAAAGCCTTCTGGTGGGCTGCACTGTCAGGATTAGCTGAACCTCTTGGAGCATTATTCGGTTTTTTTATACTGTCCTTATTTCACAATCAGGCTGTGCTGGGTTATGTATTTGCCATAGTGGCAGGCATAATGATCTATATTTCTTTTGATGAACTGTTACCGGCAGCTCATAAGTACGGTAAACACCATACAACAATCTATGGTTTGATTAGCGGCATTATTGTAATAGGGATCAGTTTGATTCTTATTTAGTTTTTATTTTTTTTGAATCTATCCTTCACCGATAGCTGCCCGCAGGGTTAAGGGGTTCCTTATCCAATATTTTTCTTCAAAAAACTTCCTCTTGCTGATTGATATCAGTAATTTTTTTAATTTCTCTTCTTATTTTCGAAACTTATATTTGAAAAATATTAAGGTTATGCAGAAAATAAATAAACATCCTATACTTGAAGTACCTCAGAAAGAAAAAGTTACTTTTAGATACAATGGCAAAACTATTACTGCCGATAAAGATTTTACCATTGCCGCTGCTTTGCATCAATCCGGATACCCCGTTCATAGTCACAGTCTTGAGAACAGGAACCGTAGCCTGGAATGTGGAATAGGTAAATGCGGTGCCTGTGAAATGTTGGTTGACGGGGTAATAAGACGAATTTGTATAAGCAAAGTTAATGACGTTAAAGAAGTTAAAGAGATACCTCACGACTACAAACCGGATATAAAAATCCCCGATAAGGATAAAGTACTTAATGTTTACAAAACAGATGTTGCAATAATAGGGGCAGGTCCTGCCGGACTGGCTGCAAGGGAAATACTTAATGACCATGGTATCAGAAATATTGTAATTGATAATAATGATAAGATAGGAGGCCAGTTTCTGATGCAAACCCACCAGTTTTTCTTTTTTGAAAAGGAAAATAAATTTGGAGGAATGAGAGGATTTGATATCGCCGACACACTTGCCGGCGACGACCATTCCGGGATATTCCTTAATTCAACGGTATGGGACATCCTTGAAGGTAAGAGGTTGGCAGTCAAGAATATTGAAACTGAAGACATATATTATATAGATGCCAGCCACCTCATTATTGCTACAGGTGCTGTTCCCTTTATGCCTCCTTTTGAGAATGATGATGTTCCGGGTGTTTATACTGCAGCTGTAGTACAAAAGATGATGAACCAGGAATTTACACTTTTGGGTAAAAATGTGCTGACAGTCGGGGCAGGCAATATTGGATACCTGACTTCATACCAGCTAATGCAGGCAGGGGCAAATGTAAAGGCCATAATTGAAGCTCAGCCCTTCGAAGGCGGATTCCCCGTGCAGGCTAACAGGATTCGCCGGCTTGGTATACCGGTACTCAAATCAACAATTCTGGTTAAAGCCATTCCTAATGATAACTATGATGGTATAAAAGCTGCCCTTATTGCAGATGCTGAAAACTTTAAACCCGTACCGGGTACTGAAAGATTAATAGAGGGTATTGATGCTATTAATATATGTACAGGCCTGGTTCCTGATGATGCATTGCTTATTAAAGGAAGAGAAGTATTTGATGGAGCTTGTTATGGTGCAGGTGATGCTATCCGTATAGGTGAAGGAACAAGTGCAGTACTCAGGGGTAAACAGGTTGCCTATGAGATACTTGAAGAGAGAGGGGCGAGATATGATTATGACAGTTACCTGAAGGTGTCAAAGGAATATATTGATTCCCAGCAACATCCTGTTAAAGTTATCGATAATCCCTTTATGCCCTCAGGCGAAAGAATGAATGAAAAACCATTTGTTCTGATAGATTGCCTTTACGGTTTTGCTTGTAATCCCTGTGCTTTTGCATGCCCTCATGGAGCAATAACAAAAACATCAACCAGTACTGTCCCTCATATTGATTTTGATAAGTGCATAGGCTGTATGAAATGTGTATTCCAGTGCCCAGGTCTGGCGATATTTGGTTATAACCTGAAAAAGGACTGGATATTCCTCCCTGTTGAATATGAAGTGGAAGAAAA
>JAGYMN010000068.1 GCA_018400395.1 Actinomycetota bacterium | reverse complement strand
TTATAATTATATCTTCTTTCACGCCGCTGTAAATTATGGGCCTGTTTATCCTTTTAAGTAATACAAACCTGTTTGTATTAGATGTAAATTTTTTGTCATATTTTATACCTTCTATTATTGTTTTTGTTTCTAATCCGGTAATTTTGTACGGTATCTTAATCTTCTTAAAAAACTTTATTATTGTTGCTTTTTCATCCTCTGATAAAAATCCCATAGCAGTAGATATCTCTAAAGCTGCGACCATTCCCATGCTTACTGCTTTACCATGACTTATTGATTTAAATCCGGTCATTCTTTCAATGCTGTGCCCTATGGTGTGTCCAAAATTAAGAAGATTTCTATATCCTCTATCAAATTCGTCCTTCCGTACAACCTTTACTTTTATTTTCGCACACCTTCTTATAATTTCTACAAAGTCATCACTTATGACCGCCTGAGAATACTTAAATCCATAACGTTCTATTATTTTTTCAAGTTTATTTAATATAACTTTGTCAAATACAAGCCCATATTTTACAATTTCTCCAAGACCGTTTATGAACTGATCCTCATCAAGGCTTTCCAGAAGGGATGGATCCATTATTATCATATGAGGCTGATAAAAAGTACCGATAATGTTCTTTACGCCCCCATAATTTACAACAACTTTTCCCCCGATACTGCTGTCCACCTGCGCTATTATTGTTGTTGGTATATGTATAAGTTTTAATCCCCTGTGAAATGTTGAAGCTATATAACCTGCCGTATCTCCTATTACTCCGCCGCCAAATGCAATTACCAGGTCGTTTCTGTGGAAATTTGAGTTTATAAGCCTTATGTATGCTTTTTCAGCACTATCCAAATTTTTAAATTCTTCACCATCTTTTAAAAGGATGATGTCAAAACCTGCACCTGTTTCATAACAAAAATTTTTTATGATATCGCCATAAATTTTAAAAATTGTCTCATTTGTAATAAACGCCATCCTGTTAAAATAAGGAAAATTTTTTTTTATTATTCCAGGAGCAATACCCAGGATTCCCTTTCTAATGTATATATCATAATTTCTGAGTGTGGTTTTAGCCTTAATTTTTATCATACCTTATTTTTTTATAATTCTTTATAATCTCCCTGCAGGTGCTTTCCGGCGTTCTTCCCTGGTTATTAATGACAATATCAGCATAATCTGAGTAGATCGCGCTCCTTTTATCTAAAAGCTCCCTTATCCTATACTCCCTATTCATTTCAGGAATTAATGGTCTATCTGTCGAGTCCGATAACCTATCGATTGCTTCTCCTGTAGATATTTTTAGATAAACTACCATGCTGTTTTTTTTGATAATATTCATATTTTCTCTTTTTAAAATAGCTCCGCCCCCACAGGCAAAAACACAATATTTGTTATTTATAATTTTTCTTATTACCTTTGATTCAATATCCCTGAAATATTTTTCTCCTGAATCTTTGAATATATCACTAATTTTTTTTCCCTCTGAAATTTCTATAATAGAATCAATATCAAAAAATATGTAATCAAGTCCCTTTGATAGTATTCTTCCAACAGTAGTCTTGCCGCATCCCATAAAACCTATTAGTGAAATATTATCTTTCAAGATTATATATTTTTGATATATTTTTTATAATTGTTAATATTTTCCAGTATTTCATCTATATTATCACTGCCAAATTTTTCCTGTATTGCACTTAATATTTCAATAGAAGCAGCTGCCTCTCCCACAACAGCAGCACTTGGAACCGCACATATATCTGACCTTTCTTTAAGTGAAATTGATTCTTCTTTATTTATAATATTTACTGTTTTCATACCGCTTTTTGTGGTAGGGATTGGTTTCATTGTAGCGCCTATTACAATATTTTCGCCATTTGACATGCCGCCCTCTATGCCTCCTGCATTATTTGTTTTTCTGTAGAATCCCTTATCTTTGCTATAGAATATCTCGTCATGATAATTTAATCCTGATAAAGAACCTGATTTAAGACCATTACCTACCTCAAAGGCTTTTACTGCCGGTATGCTGATCAGTGCATAAGCCAGTCTTGCATCAAGACGTCTGCTCCATTCAGTGTAGCTTCCCAGTCCCGGAGGAACATTTTTTATTATTACCCTGAAACTTCCTCCCAGGCTGTCGCCATTCTTTTTAGCTTTTTCAATTGCCTGTATCATCTTTTCCGAACACTGACTTTCCGGACATCTAACTTCGGATTTTTCAATAAGATCCCGGATACTGGAATCGTCTATATTCGGCTGGATATCCATTGAGATATTTCCTATTCTTTCAACATAGCTAAAAATATTTATATCCATCAATTGAAGTGCAATCATTGCAAAGGCGCCTGTGCATACCCTTGCAGCTGTTTCCCGTGCGCTGCTTCTTTCTATTACATCCCTTATGGTTTTAAGTCTGTATTTTAATACCCCTGTCAGGTCTGCATGACCCGGTCTTGGGGTGAATATATCTTCTTTTTTTGTTCCGGTATCTTCACGGGGCAATACATTCATTATATCCTTCCAGTTTACCCAGTCCCGGTTCTCTATAATAAATGATATTGGTGATCCAGTGGACTTTCCTTTTCTTACCCCAGATATTATATCGACCCTGTCATTTTCTATAGACATCCTACCTCCGCGGCCATAACCTTTCTGTCGCCTTGAAAGCTGCAGATTTATAAAATCGTTGTCTATAAAAATTCCAGATGGATAATCTGATATTATTCCAACAAGACTTTTTCCATGGGATTCTCCTGCAGTTAAGAAATTCAAACTTTATTTTCCTTTCTACTAATCTTGGACCATCTCACCTATCAACAAAGTAAGAACCTCGTCTCCTTTAAGAATTATAACAGAAGATTCATTGATTGACTGGACCATATATGTTTCGTTAAAAATATCTCCAGCGGTCAGTAAATATGTAAAATCATTAAATTTTATTTCACAATAACCAGCACTGTCTTCAAAATATATGCTTTTAAGTATTAATATATTTGTTTCAATATCTTGCTGGCCTATATGAAAAGGCTCAAAAGGGTTGTTAAGCTCGTCGGCAATGGAACTTATTTCTGTTTTGATATCATAGCTTTTTTCCATCTCCATCTCGAGTGCTTTTATGCTCTCCACTTCATTTTCATCTATTTCAATATCCCTTATTTCTAATGTGGATTCATTTGAATAAGTCTCCCTTGCCATCCTATTTAATGAACAGCCAGACGTTAATAAAGCTATTATGAATATAAATGTGATAATCAATAATATTTTTTTAGTGTTAGCCATATTACTGCTTGTAATATTTATTTTTGTAATAAGTTTTTGCTGTAATAAATGTTAAAAGATTATCATAATCAGCCCCGGGTACCTGCATTATCATATTCTCCACTTTTGCTATCCTGGGCATTATCTCAATAGTGTTAACAAAATTTAATATCTCGTAATAAGAACCTTCGATTACTATATCTACCATTATCTCCCTTACAGGAATTTTGGCGAGATCATCTTCTTCGGCTGCTGATTCAGTGAATGCCAGACTATTTATACCGATACCCGTATATCTTGCAATCTCATAAAATTCATCTGTGAGCACTGGTACATCATTGGAGTCAGGAAGTTCCATCGAAAGCTTCTGGTATTCAGCATTTAAAAGATAATACCGGTCTTTCTCCTTAATGTAACTGTCAAATTCAGCATTTAATTGTTTATTTATCTCTTCTTCTTCTCCTATACTTATAAGATGATTTCCACTATTTACAAGTGCCGGTCTTATAATTAAAAGGGCAATAAAAAGCGATGCTGCAAATAAAAATACTATTATTACTATTTTATAAATATTTCTCATATCTAACTACATCAACTGTTTATTTCCTCTATCTCAGTTTCCAGAGTGTCTTCATCCTCTGATTTATTTATCTTTTCTATATCTTCTATAAAAGGCTCTGTTTCCCAGAAAGTATTTATGGTAAAGTTTATTACTTCAATATTATTTTCTGTAACAGTGTTTTTAACCATACTCTGTATCCATACAGTATTGATATTTTCTATCTTCTTCAATTCTATTACCAGTTTGAGGATATCGGTATATTCACCGGCATCTCCTGTTATGGAGAATGCAATTATATTTTTTCCCTCAGAAGCCTCGCCTTCCCTGTATTCTTCCAGATATGAATATAACTGCGAACCCCGGGCATCAAATGTTTTTATGTATGCCCCTTCAGGCATAAATCTGCCGATGTCGTAAATTATCTTTGACCATACCAATTCATTTTTTTTCAAATCCTCTATTAATTCTTTTTTATTGCTGACCTTATTATTAAAATCATTATATACTTTTAATTTATTAACCTGGTCCTGTATCTTTGCATTTACACTTTCATAATCAGACAGCCGTGATGTTAGTACGCTGTCTATTTCAAATATAAATACAGAAATAAGTATGATTGATATGAACAGTAAAATAACCAGCACCATGAAAATATTCAGCACTATGCCTTTTACATCCCTTTTCTTTTCTTCCTTTGGAAGAAGATTTATTGTTCCCCTGGTCATTTACTCATACCCCTTAGTGCCATACCTATTGCAAGAGGGTCAAGGATTTGTTCCATATCAGCATTCTTATAAATATTGTTTTTCTTTATTAGCTGTACAGAAAAATTCTCTGAGATATTCAATCTTTCAACTTTATAATTTGTCCTGTATTGAATATATTTATCAAAATTTTTTAGATTTTCACCGGTAAGTAAAATCTTTTCAATCTTTACTCCAGGATCTTGCTGAATATAATGTTCAATTGAGACTTTTAGCTCATTTACAATATTATCAGCAATGCTGCTTATAGATTTAACTACTTCATCGTTTTCAAGTGCCTCTTTAACTTCCGGGGAAGTCTCCTGATTTTCATCTGAATTTTCAACTGGCTGTCCCTCTTTAGCACTTTTAATTTCATTACTTTCTTCTTTATTTACAGAGGATTTATTACCTGATTTCTTTTTATCGGGGACATCCTTTACCAGATTGCTGAAATCATAGCTGTATGCTATATCTCTTGACAGGTTTTTATCAAAACCTGCGCTCTCAATGCTGTTTATGAGAGTGGAAGTAGAATTTGAAAAAAAACGTGGAAATCTCAAGATACTATTTTTAATTACTTCTATTATTGATATATCCGGACCAATATTAACAGCAAAATATGTATTTTTATCTTCAGAAAAACCGTAAATGAGCTCCAGTGTCCTGAAAAGGGAAAAACAATTAAGGTCTATTGCCTGTGCAATAAGTCCTGCTCCCCTTACTGATTCAATAACATTGGAAATCATGCTTTTCATAGCTCCAACCAGCATTATTTTTGAACTTTTATCACTTTTTTCCATTATATAGTAATCATAATATAAATTATCTTTTGCTATGGGAATAAAATCATTTATTTGATATTTTAGTGAATTATTAATTTCGTCTTCTTCTGTGAGAGGTAATGATACTTCTTTTATGATAACTTTAAGATTTGAGAGTCCTATATGTAAATATCTTCCGGAAATCCTGTATTTCTTCCAGGCCTGCTTCAATCCCTTAGAAAGAGGTACGGGATCCTGTATTTCTCCTTTATTTATGGACTCGCTGGGTATTTCGAAATTAGCAGCATTCTTTATCATTATCCCTTTACGGGATTTTAATAATTCCACAATTGTGACCTTATTCGAGCTTATATCTATGCCTACTGATAACATTATAACCACGCCCCGAATTTAAAAAAAACTTGTATACCATTTTAAGATATTATTCCCCCAAAATAAAGCAATAATACTGCCTGCCGATAGAAAAGGCCCAAAAGGGATCATCTGTTTTAATTTTCTCTTCCTGATTATTACAAAAATACCAAAAATAGAACCTGCAAGGAATCCCAAAAATAGGCCTGGTATTACATTTTTTACAAGGAATGCACCCATCATCATGCTTAGCTTTACATCTCCCATCCCCATACCTCTTGGATATATTAGATTTATTATCAGCATGAAAATAAAAGCTCCTGCAGAAAATGCAAGAGGGTGCCACCAGGTAGCTATATCCTTAAAAATATTAAGTCCAAGCCCGATGATTGTAAGTGGTATAACTATTACATTTGGTATAATTCTAAATTCAATATCTATAAATGATACAACTATAAGTACGCTGCAGAAAATGATTCCAATTATAATCTGGAGACTGATACCAAAAAAATAAAAATTAGTGACAAATAATAGACCCGTAAAAAGCTCTATCAGAAAGGATGATATTGGAATCTTTGCCTTACATTTCCTGCATCTTCCCCTTAGTATTATATATGATATTAATGGGATATTATCATAAAAGGCAATTTTAGCTCCGCAATTTGGACAAAAGGACCCCGGTTTTATTATTGATATTTTTCTTGGGACCCTGTAAGCGACTACTTCAAGAAAGCTGCCAATTACTATACCAGCTATGAAAAAAACAACATATAGTACTATATCCATTGACGACATATCTTGCTGCTTTATTAAAAATATTTTTTATAATTTTTCTGCAATAATAACTATTTTTATCTTTAATTATGCCATGTTTTAAAATTA
>JAGYMN010000067.1 GCA_018400395.1 Actinomycetota bacterium | reverse complement strand
ATGTACCAAGCTGGTAATAAGAAGAGAAAACAAAGATGATAGATATCCTTATGATAGATAATTATGATTCTTTTACCTTCAATCTTGTACAGTATCTCGGGATACTGGGCCAGAACATTAAAGTCAAAAGGAATAACAGGATAAGCCTTGATGAAATAGAGGATATGAGGCCGGGAAAAATCGTCATATCCCCGGGACCCGGCAGACCCGATGATGCAGGCATATCTAAGGAACTGATAAAAAGGTTTTATAAAGAGATACCTATACTGGGGGTCTGTCTGGGACATCAATCCATAGGGGAAGTCTTTGGCGGAAGGGTGATAAGTTCCGGCACCGTTGTACACGGAAAGACTTCACAGATCTACCATGACGGGAAAACAATATTCAGGGGGATAACTAACCCTTTTACTGCAGCAAGATATCATTCACTTATCCTTGAAAAATCTACCATACCCGGAGTTTTTGAGATATCGGCACATACGGAGGATGGTATAGTAATGGGTATAAGGCACAGAGAATGGCCGCTGGAGGGTATACAGTTTCACCCGGAATCTTTTCTTACTCCAGAAGGTATGGATATACTGAAAAATTTTATCAATCTATGAAGATAATCTGTACGCTAACAAATGCTGATATTGCTAATCAACCGGAAGATATTGCATACCGGTTCAAGGATTCAGAATACCTCTGCTTCCTCGACAGCAGCCTGGTTCCTCATAAGTACTCCAGGTTTTCATATGTTGGCTGGGAGCCTTCATTCGTCCTTAAAAGTTATGGCCTGGCAAACGAGTTTATAAATATCTCAAAAGGTATCAGGTATTTTTCATATCAGCATCCCCTGGAGTTTCTTAGAAGTAAGGTAAACAGTGTTATCTTTCATAATGAAAATAACAAAAAAAATAATATACGAATTTATTGGATAAACGGGAGAAAGATTAAACCGGAAGACCCTGCGAATAGGCACGGCAGGAGGAACATGCCTGATTTTATAGGCGGCTTTATGGGATACTTCTCATATGATCTGAAGGACTACATTGAGGAACTGCCCCGTACTGTCAACGATGACCAGTGTGTCCCGCTTATCTATCAGGTTTTTTTTAATAAACTTCTTGCCTATAACCATATTGAAAATAAATGGTATTTTATCAGGAACTATATAGTTAAAGACAAAACGGGCAAAATGGATGAAGTTTTTGGCAGGGAAGACCTGATAGATCCGGGTTCAGGCAGCAGTATTATAGCGGAAAGGACTTCTGGAGAACTTGAGAAAATTAAAATATCCCTTACCCGCAATGCAGTGATATCGGAAGAAGAGATAATCAAAAAATATACAGGCAGGCATATCTGCATAACCCGGTTAAAATCGAACTTAAAAAAATATGATTATATAAGAAGGGTTAAAAGGGTAAAGGACTATATTTATAAAGGTGACATATATCAGGTTAATTTTTCCCAGCGTTTCGAAGCAAAGATAGATGCGGAACCTGCAGATATTTATTACATGCTGAGGCGTAAAAACCCAGCTCCATTTTCTGCATATCTGGGGTTTCCTGATTTTTCAGTGGGAAGCTCTTCTCCTGAAAGGTTTTTGTATTTAAAGGATAATATAATAGAGACCAGGCCAATAAAAGGAACCAGGCCAAGGGGAAGGAATAGCGAAGAGGATAAAAAAAATGCCCTGGAGCTGGAAGAAAGTTTAAAGGACAGGGCTGAACTTAATATGATAGTTGACCTGGAAAGAAACGATCTTGGGAAATTCTGCTATTACGGGACAGTGAAAGTGGACGAACATGCAGTTATAGAAAAGTATGAGAGGGTCCTCCATTCAGTATCAACGGTCAGGGGACGAGTCAAGGGAGGCACGGGCATACACCAGATAATAAAAGCAACATTCCCCGGGGGTTCCATTACGGGAGCCCCAAAAATAAGGGCAATGGAAATAATTGATGAACTGGAGACGGTAAGCAGGGGTGTTTATACGGGCTCCATCGGGTACATATCAATTGATAATACAATGGACTTAAATATTGTAATAAGAACCTTTATAATAAAAAATGGAATATTTTATTATAATGTTGGCGGGGGTATAGTTGCTGATTCCCGGCCAGTTATGGAATACCGTGAGACCCTTGATAAAGGAGCAGCCCTCAGGGATACATTTGATTTTTTTGGAGGGATAAAATTTTAAATAAACGGAAATACCAGAAAGTGTAAATTTTATTTAAAATATTTTTATTGTTTGTCTAAAAAATGGAGAAGCAGGTATGTTTGAATATGTATATATTAATGGCAGGTTCTATCCGAAAAAAAGGGCAAAAATCTCTGTAAATGACAGAGGATTCTTATACGGAGACGGAATCTTTGAGACCATGCTTTGCCACGGAGGCAGGATATTCATGTTCTCCCTGCATATGGACAGGCTTTTTCACAGTCTCAGGGCTCTAAAATTTAATGACTTTATTGACGGAAAAGGTATTGAAAAAGCAGTATATAAAACCCTTTCAAAAAATAAACTATCGGGGAAAGACGCTTATATAAAGATTATAATAACCAGGGGGGAGCACGGTGGTAAGCTTGATTTTAACACAGACAGGCATCACTCACTTATTATAATTGTTAAAAGACTTAAACCCTATCCACCGGAAATATACTCTGATGGAGTAGATATAATTTCTTCATCAGTGCTGAGGCGGCCTTATGGAGAGCAGGTCTACAGGCATAAGCTCTTAAGTTATTTTGAGAATATTTATGAAAAGGACAGGGCAAATTCCCGGGGCGCATTTGAATCTTTATTCCTGACAGGGGATAAGCTCGTGCTCGAAGGTTCGACTTCAAACATTTTTATTGGAGGCAGATCTGCATTATACACCCCTTCTGCCAGCCTGAACATACTTCCGGGCATTACCAGGAAAGCAGTTCTTGGTCTGTGCCGGGCAAACGGCATAAGGTCATGGGAGAAAAAATTACATTACAGGGATCTAATAAATGCGCGCGAGGTCTTTCTTACCAGTTCCATAGCAGGGATAGTACCGGTAAAAAAGGTCGATGCGCATCAACTTTATCCCCCGGTTCCGGGTCCTCTTACTTCAAAAATATCGGAGCTGTATCAAAATAGATTAACAGAATAGCCGGGATTCTATTTTGCAGAAATAAGTATGGTTAAAAGAATTTTACTAAAGAAAAAGCCGATGTTAATATATGTATGTATTTTGCTTCAAAATTTTTAATTAGTATCGCCTGTCTTGAAGGAGGTGACTGTAAATTGAAACAATTTAGAAGCTTAATGGATATAATAGAGGAAAGAAAAAGTATAAGATCTTTTAAGCCCCAGGAAGTAGAAGAAGAAAAGTTAAATTACATCCTTAATGCATTCAGGAAAGCTCCTTCGGCAAAAAACCTTCAGCCATGGAAACTTGTAGTGGTAAAGGATAAAAAAATAATAAAGGATCTCGCAATAGCCTGCAATGACCAGACTTTTCTGGAAGAAGCACCCATTATTATAACAGCCTGTGCAAAGGAGGATGAAGCTTATGGGGTAATGGGCGGATATATGAATAGTTATTCCATAGATATTGGTATTGCCCTTGAACATCTTATACTGGCTGCTGCCGAACAGGGCCTGGGCACATGCTGGATCGGGGCTTTCAAGGAAAAGCTGGTCAAAGATATACTTAGTATCCCCGAAGACGTGAGGGTTGTAGCCCTTACACCTGTTGGTTACCCGGCTGCAGAAGGAGATGAAAGGGGAAGAAAACCCCTTTCTAAGATCGTATGTTATAACAAATATATTTAATCAGAGAATTTACCGGGTATCAGGGATTGTAGAAATATATATAATCCAGAATAGCGATTTAGATAAATAATGGAAATAATAGTCAGCCATGTTAGTGCAGATTTTGATGCTTTCGCTGCTATGGTGGCGGCAAAAAAATTATTTTCAGAAGCAAGGATAATAATACCCACAGCTGTAAATTCCAATGTACGCAAATTTATCTCCCTCTATGAAGATGAGCTGCCCCAGCTGTACGAGGGGGCTGATATAGATTTTAGGCTGGTAAAGAGGGTAATAATTGTAGATACCAGGATAATAGCAAGGACTGGTCCGGCAGAGGGTGCCCTCAGGAACCCGGATACAGAAATTATTGCTTTCGACCATCACCTGAAAAAAGGAAAGAATTTCCGTTCGTACTTAGATTATTCAAGGGAGACCGGCGCTTCAACAACCATACTCTGCGAGCATATTATAGACAGGAAAATAGCCATATCCTCTCTTGAGGCTACCCTTTTTATGGCAGGGATATATGAGGATACAGGTTTCTTTACTTACCCGGGCACCACACCAGGTGACCTCGGGGCAGCAGCGTATCTCATGAAAAAACAGGCAAATCTTTTTGTGGTACTAAAATTTTTAAACCTTTCTCTTACCCAGGAGCAGCATGTGCTTCTTGAAAAACTTATAATGAATTCAAGGAAAGTAAAAATAAATGATATGGACATAATCTTTTCAAGCACAGAAGTGCCCGAGTACGTAGAAGGCCTTTCAGTGCTTACAAGAAAGCTTTCCCAGATAGAGGAGATAAGTGTAGTTATATGCTGGGTTAAGATGAAAGATAAGATCTATGCTGTAGCAAGAAGTGACGACAGAAATGTAGATGTTTCAAGGATACTCGGTTCCGTGGGAGGGGGAGGCCATCCCCAGGCTGCATCTGCTGTAATAGAGGACCTTGATTTTAAAGAAATAGAGGAAAGAATAATAAGATCTCTTAAGAAGAATATAAAAAGACCGGTGCTGGCAGCTGACATTATGTCGTTTCCTGTAAGGACTGTATCTCAGGAACAGAGCATAAGGGAAGTAGACAGGATACTTAAGACTTTTGGACATTCGGGAATACCTATTGTAGATAAAAATGGGGAACTTGCCGGGATTATTACCAGAAAAGATGTTGATAAAGCCATCAAACACGGTCTTTCGCACGCACCCGTAAAAGGTTTCAGGTCCCACAGTACTATAAAGGCCGGTCCTAATTCCAGTATAGACAGGATACAAAATCTGATGATAGGAAATGGGATAGGCAGGGTACCTATAGTAAGCAGGCAAAAGATAATAGGTATAATAACCAGGAAGGATATACTGAGATATCTGCATAGGAGGGCCTGCGAGCCTGTTATGGAATTATTCCCCCCGGACATAAGGGAACTTTTAAGAATAATTTCTTCTGTGGCCGGGTCAATGAAAATAAATGTATATCTTGTTGGAGGTATAGTCAGGGATGCGCTTTTGGATACCCCCAATTATGATATGGATATAGTTGTTGAGGGTAACGGAATCGAATTTGGTAAAAAGCTTGCCGCCAGGCTGGGATCAAGGGTGGAAACATACGAGAAATTTATGACGGCGGTGCTGGTGCTGAAAAACGGACAGCATATTGACATCGCAACATCCAGGGTCGAATATTACAGGAAGCCGGCTGAACTGCCGAATGTTGAATCAGGAAGCATAAAACAGGATCTTGCAAGAAGGGATTTTACTATAAATGCGCTTGCCCTTTCCCTGAACCGCAAAAATTTTGGCGAGATACTGGATTACTTTGGAGGCAGGGAAGACCTGAAGGATAGGAAAATAAAGGTGCTCCACAAAATGAGTTTTATCGAGGATCCCACGCGCATATTCAGGGCGGTCCGTTTTGAAAAGAGGCTTAATTTTAAAATGGACAGGCAGACAGAGGCTCTGGCCCGCAGTGCCATAGATATGGAGATTGTATCCAGGCTTACAGGTGTCAGGATAAGGGATGAGCTTATATATATTTTAAACGAGGAAAGGCCCTTCAATGCAGTAAAGAGATTATGCGGGCTGGGAGCTTTATCAAAGATAGGTATTAAGAGAATAATTGATAAAGATTTTATGGAAGAGATGAGGAAAGCCGTACACTCTTATATTAGCTTAAGATCCTATTCAGGTAACAGGGTTCTAAAGTGGAGGCTTTTGCTGGCAGTAATTCTCAGGGATATGGAAGGTGGATGGATAGAGTCATGGTGCCTTAACATGAAGATCAGGAAAAAAGATATTGCCGTGATAAAGGAAAGCGTAGAAAAAATACCTGATGCAAAAAAAACTCTTAGAGAAATAATAAAAGAAGACTTTAAACTTTACAGCACCGTCAAAAATTACCCGGGCGAGCTTAAGGTAATATGCCACAGCTGGGGAGAAAATCATGCAAAGAATATAAGGAGGTATTTTAAGAAGCTGGCAGATGCGGCACTGTCAATAAGCGGAGAAGACCTTAAAAAAATGGGTTACAGGCCGTCACCTGTTTTTAAGAAAGTCCTTGATGAGGTTTTAAGATTGAAACTTGAGGGGAATATATCTGACAGGAATGGGGAGCTTGCGGCAGCCGGAAAGCTTATAGAAGAAAGATCGCTTGAACATTAAACTCCCTTATACGAATAGAAGATTACAGTCATTGGAAAAATATATTAGTGTGGGTTTTTACTTGATATGGAATATAAGTTTGAATAATTTTTATTTTTAAAAATATATAAAGATAGAGTAGAATTTTGTGTGTAAAAATAGGAGTGGGCAGCTATATAGGTGCTGTAGCAG
>JAGYMN010000066.1 GCA_018400395.1 Actinomycetota bacterium | reverse complement strand
GCATGGTGCAAAGTTTGACATTACAACAGGTAAGAACGTTTCAGGACCGAAGATTGGTATAATGAAATTGAAGGCAGACGATCTTCAGGTTTATGAAGTAAATGTTGAGGGTGACAGTATCAGAGTAAATATATGACATATTATGGCTATCTTTAGAAGGTTTTAAAAATCCTGAATTGCACTTTATTGATTGTTTTAAAAAGGCAGCTTATCTGTAGATGTATTGCTCTGAAAGTCTCATTATTTATACTTATACTTTTTGTTTATAATCTGCAAATGGGGCCTTCTGGAAGTTATTCCCAGCGGCTCTTTCTTTCTTCTTAATAATCGATATACTTAAAGAATTACCTCTCGTCTATGGCAAAGCATTAGTATATTTGAAAGGTATGCTATCTTCATACCCCGAAATCAGTACTATTGATTGAAAACGGAGTACTTAAGAATTTTTATTGAAACTATATAATATCATATTAATTACAACAAATTTTGATAAAAATCTTGACTTTGAATAATTTTGTATTATATTATCAACTATTGATATCAATAGTTGATAATATAAATGGATTAACATGAACAAAAATATAGATTTAAAAAATTTTACCCAGCAATTAGAGAGAGGATTGTTCTGCCTTTATATTCTCTGGAAAGCAAACGAGCAGGCAGTTAGCGGGATTGACCTATCGGAACTTGAGCATGATCATGATCATGAAGTAAGTGCAGGCAGGCTTTATCCAAAACTTCATGATTTGACCGAAAAAGGCTATCTTGTTATGGACGAAGTTAATGAACATGGAAAGATTCACAAATATTATAAGACAACTGAAGAAGGCAGGGAGCTCTTAAAAAAAGTTAGGGACGAGCTTGGTGAACCCATGAAAGATTTTCTTACCGTGTGGATAGGAAAGCCTTTTTACAATATTGAAATCGGGGGAAAAGAAGGTAAGGGTTATAAGAAGCCAGAAAAGTCTATTCTCCAGATTGTTAAAGATGATATTTTACATATTTGTGGTGAATATAAAAGCAGGAAAATTTCGTTAAAGTTTATAGAATCAAAGATTAAGGCTTCCGCTTCTTTTATTTCCAGAGCAATCAAACAACTTGAGGATGATGGTCTAATCAAGCTGCAAAAAGGATTTGTTGTATTGACGGAAAATGGAAGGGGAAAAGTAAAATATATAATTAGGAAATACTCTATCCTTGAAGATTATTTTAAGGAAAGGAGAGATAATAAGAATCTTTATAAAGAAGTTGATTTTCTGGAGCATTATATTTCCGGGGAAGCTCTCAATAACATAAAAAAATTATCAACATTTGATGGAACAAGTACTCCCCTTGAAGAATTTGGGCTAAACAGGAAAGGTTTGATTACCGATATTGAGTTCTCTGTTGGGGGATTATTCGAGAGAATGGTAAGTATGGGAATATTCCCGGGAGAAAAAATCAGAATTATGCACAAGACCCCGGATGGGTTTGTCGTTTATGTGAGTAATAAAAAAATTGCAATAGGCAAAGATATAGCGAAAGGGGTTAAGGTAGTAGAACATGCAGAATCTTAAAATACTCTTAATTGGACAACCAAACGTAGGGAAATCAAGCTTACTTAATTCCCTGGTTGGGCCAAAGGTTATAGTGTCCAATTACCCGGGGACTACTGTAGAAGTCATAAGAGCTAAAAAGATATTCGATGGAACGAAAATAGAGTTTGAGGATACTCCCGGGATTTATTCTATTTCTGATAGAAGTGAAGAAGAAAAAGTTACAGAGAGAGCATTATTTGAAAGTGATATAGACGGGGCGATAGTAATTGCTGACGCGGTTTCCCTTGAGAGGAGCCTATATCTTGTCTTTCAGGTATTGGAAGCTAAAATTCCCGTTATTATAGCCCTTAATTTTATTGAGAGCGCGGAGAAAAAGGGTATTATAATTGATTACAAGAAATTATCTAGATTACTGCGTGTTCCTGTGATTCCAATCAATCCATTAAAAAAAACAGGGATAAAAGAACTTATAGATGCATTTTTAAAGTTAAAGGAAGCTAGAAGAGTAACCTTTACTGTTAAGTATGATGATGACATTGAAAGGGCTATAGAGGAAATATCCAGTCAGGTAAATGGCAGACTGCCTAAAAGGTTTGTTTCGTTAAGAACCCTGGAAGAAGACGAAGATTATTACGGGTACTTAAAGGATAAAAATGTAATTGAGAAAGCAAAAAAAAACCTGAAAGAACATCCAAAAGTTGCATGGGATATATCTATAAACAGATATGGCACAGCTGCATTTATTGCAGAAAAAATTACTCAATTGGTTCATATAGATGAAGAATCCAAAAGCCTGGAAGATAAAGTTGACCGGATTCTCCTGCACCGTGTTTGGGGTCCGGTATTGACTGTCATTGCCTTTGCAATAATATTTGGCATATTGCTTTATCTTGGAGGATGGATAGAAGAAACCCTTATGGGGTTTGTTGAAGGAACAATTTTACCTAATCTTGACCCGGGAGGCGGCTTTTTCGGCATGGCTTTGAAAGCAGGACTAACAGGATTGATGGCCGGTGTTTCTATTGCTCTGCCGTATGTTTTTCTATTTTATGTAATTTTTACTTTGATTGAAGATAGTGGGCTTCTTTCAAGATTTGTTATAAATGCCGAGAGGTTTTTAAGGAAATTAAGCCTACCCGGTAAAGCAATTATCCCGCTGGCTCTGGGTCTGGGCTGCACTGTACCCGGTGCCAGTGCTACAAGAATTTTGTCTTCAGAAAAAGAAAGATTTTATACAGCATCCCTTTTTACTGCGGTTCCTTGCTCCTCAAGGCTCGCTATAATAATGGGAATAGTCGGTCATTTTGGCGGTAAGCTTCTGGCAGTTTATGTTTTGGCCTCTCTTGTTGTGGCTTTTTTAATTTTTGGTTATATTATGAAAAAAGTAATGCGAATTGAAAAGAAACCGATTTTTCATGAATTACCCGAGCTGCCAACTTACAGGGCACCTTCAATAAAGAACATAATTACAAAGAGCTGGATCAGGATGAAATCCTTTGTTTATGTAGTCATACCTTTCCTTATTATAGGAGGAATAGTTTATTCAGGATTGGATGTTCTGGGTATTACCAAAGTGGTAGTAAAACCTTTTTCTCTTATTACGTGGTGGTTAGGATTACCTGATGTAGTTGTTGTTCCATGGCTTTTTAGCTATCTACAAAAAGACCTCTCTTCTGTAATGCTTTTCTCTGTCCTTGGGAGCAGAATAGCGGAAGTTTTAACACCTATTCAGATATATACATTTGGTATGGCAACTACGCTCGGAATCCCATGCATGATTGCCACAGGAATGATATGGAAGGAATTTGGAGCAAAAAAAGCAATTTTTTTAACCCTGGTCTCGGCAGCTTACGGCCTGTTATTTGCCGGCGTGGCCTTTAGAATAGTGTCTATTTTTTTAAACCGTTCTATTTAGCCGGACAGTAGTTCTGGCAACATCCAGGACCCTGCGGATGTTAAAAATTTATTGTAAACCATGAAATTGCAGGATTCATATACAGGTATTTAGAAGGAATCAAAGTAAATGAAGATACTATAGCAAAAGAAGCTATAAAAAAGTTGGGCAACACAAAAGTTATCTGGAAGAGGAGCACACATTGAAATATCTTCGTTCTGATGAACACGCTCCTTATAAGGTGTCCAACAGGGATATTTATGAAAATTGGAGGAGCTGCGGTAAACTTTATATTATATGGGAGAAAAATGGCTGATGAAATATAAAAGAACACGAGCCAAGGCCTCTAAATAAAGATAAAAAGGAAAAATTAAAAGATATTATTTCCGGATATGAAGATAGGTTTAAAAAATAGAATTATAAAAAGCAATAAATAGAGATTTAAATAAGTAAGAAGGAGGTTAAATTATGCCAGGACCAGGAGCGTTTTTAATAGGAGAAGAAGAAAAAAAAGAAGTGCTTGATGTTTTAGAAAGCGGGTATCTATTCCGATACGGCAATGAAGATGACCCGGAATTTAAACACAAAGTTGCTACACTTGAAAAGGAGTTTGCTGGATATATAGAAAAAGAACACTGTGTTGCATTGACCAGTGGAACAGCTGCTCTGCTTACCTGCCTTTCTGCACTGGGAATAGGACCCGGTGATGAGGTTATTGTCCCGGGTTATACTTTTATTGCCTCCATATCGTCTATTATATATGCAAAGGCAATTCCAGTGCTTGCTGAAATAGATGAGTCATTAACAATAGATACTGACGATATAGAAAAAAAGATAACCGAAAAAACAAAAGCAATAATGCCGGTACATATGCTTGGAAATCCATCTGATATGGACAAAGTCATGAAAATTGCAAAAAAGCACAACCTGTATGTAATAGAAGATGCCTGCCAGGCTGCCGGAGCATCCTACAAGGGAAGAAAAGTGGGAAGCATTGGAAATATTGGGGCATTTTCCCTAAATGTCTTTAAAACAATATCTTCCGGTGACGGAGGTTTAGTAGTAACTGACGATAAAACGGTCTATGAGAGGGCATTCGGGTTTCATGACCAGGGCCACAAGCCCTCCAGAATGGGAGTTGAGGTTGGGGAAAGAAGTATAATTGGTCTAAACTTTAGGATGAATGAGCTTACTGGGGCCTTTGCTCTGGCCCAGCTAAGAAGAATCGATAATATAATATCCACCCTTCATGAGAAAAAGAAGAAACTAAAGGATAAGATCTCTGGTATAGAAGGTATCAGGTTTAGAAAGTTAAATGATAGTGGGGAATGCGGAACCCTTTTGACTATCCTTTTTGAAAGCAAAGAAAAGGCAGAAGGTTTCTGCAAGATAGTTGGTACCAAAACCGTATATAACTCAGGCTGGCATGTATACAACAATATGGAAAATATACTTGGAAAGAAAATGCCAACCAAAATAGGCTGCCCATTTGAATGCCCTTTCTATGGTAAAGAGATAGAGTATAGGAAACATATGCTTCCAAAGACAGATGATATACTGAGTCGTGCAGTAAATATAAGTATTGGTGTTGTAGATCCCGGCCTGGGTGCAGGCTTTGGCATAAATATTCTATCGAGCGATAAAGAGATAGATGATTGTGCTAAAAGTATTGCCAGAGCAGCTGCAGAAGTGTAATAAATATTTATTAGATTAACAAGAGAGGTCAATAATGGGATTATAGTTTACTTCAACTTCTGCGCGCCTGGATTGAAATTGAAAAATTTTGCTACTACCTGACGCAAGGTATACCCTCGAGGTTATTAATTTATTGGTGTATACAGTACAGGTAGATGACGCTCTCCATCTCTATAAGAGATTTGAAAATCTACTATAATCGTTTTTATATGGAAAAGTTCTTTTTTCTGTTCCAGCATTCCTGATAAAATTTCTTTTGTTATTTCTCTATTGTAATTATCGTTTATGTATTTATTAACACCCCATCGATTAATTAATAATAACTGATTATTTTGCTCCGGGAGTTCCTTTTACCTCTTCCCTGGGTATAGGTGTGATTCCTGCAGCTTCTGTTACAATGGTCTGGACCTTGTTCGTATCAACAATAATTTTGGTGTTTTCCTTTAAGGAATTTTCAATTGATTCTATTTTTTTTAATATCTGGGCATTACCCACAAAATATTTCTGAGCTGACTCATTTATAACCTTTATCTTTTGGGCTTCAGCCTGTGCAACCAGCCTTATGGACTCGGACTGTCCTTCAGCAGAGAGTATAAGTCCCTGTCTTACACCTTCTGCCTTCTTTATCTCTGCCCTCTTTTCCCCGTCAGCCCTGGTTTCTGTAGCTGTAGCCGTGTCCATGGCGGCTATCTTTTCCTGCTCCGCTTTTACAACCTTGTTCATGGCTTCCTGTACATCTGGAGGAGGTTGTATCTTCTGTATCTCCACCCTGAGCACTTCGACTCCATAGCTGTTGGTCTCCTTGTCAAGAACAGTCTCGACCTGTGTGTTTATCTCGCTTCTCTTCTCATTGGCATCTGTAAGCGTCATATTGCCTATAACTGCTCTAAGTGTGGTCCTTGCCAGGCTGGTAAGCTGGGCCCTGTGGTCATCTACATTATATATGCTTGCCTTTACATCTTTTATCTGGTAGTAGACCACAGCATCCACTTCAGCATTAAGCTTGTCCTTGGTTATGACCATCTGCGGCATGACATCTACCATCTGCTCAGTTATATTTACCCTGTACATCTTGTCGACCATCGGTACTATCCATGTAAGGCCGGCATCTTTTATCCTCTGGAATTTCCCGAACCTCTCTATTACACCCCTTTCTATCGGTCTTACAGTCCTAAAACCTGCAAAAAGGATTATAAGTACCCCGACGGGTACAAGGATATAGGCAACTATATTGATTCCTATAAAGAAAAGCACTATACCAGCGATTATAAAAACGAGGCCAAGTATAAGCATCGTATTTCCTTTCATAGAATAAATAGGCGGAAAAAATTTTCCGGCATGCATATTCTATCAAAAACAAATTTTTAAATAAATTTAATTATTAGAATAAAGTGAGGTGATATATAATTGGAGTTAGGTTCTTAACAACCAGTTCTTATAAGATTTTATTAATATGTCTAAGGATATATTATGAATGCAAAATTATTTCCATATGTACTCGCAGTAACTACACTTGTCTTCTGGGGGATAGCTCCTATATTTGGAAAGCTTGGATTAGTAAAAATAAATCCCTTTACCGCACTGGCATTGAGGAGTTTTGTAATAGCCTTGATAATGCTGGTGGTAATGTTTATCAGGGGAGGT
>JAGYMN010000065.1 GCA_018400395.1 Actinomycetota bacterium | reverse complement strand
ACTCCTACCTGGTTTGCCAGCTCCTGCTGTGAGATTTCATTATGTTCAAATCTGCATTTTCTTAAATTGTTTTTAAGTATCTGGTTATTACCCATAGAACCGGACTGATTAAGTATATAATAATATATTAAATGTATATTATTATATACATATATTTTTATTTTGCAAGTTATTTCTTAGCAAGATTTATTTTATAGCAAGAGCTTCAGCAGCAGTTACCCAGTCATTTACGGAGCTGTATACCGGAATGCCTGCGGCCTTTTCTATGAGGCCTGACATATATCTTGTATATTCTCCGCCTGTTGCACCTATTACAATAGGTTTTTTTGGGTTTCTGCAGCAAATGGAAAGATTCCTGTTTATATTCCTGCTCACAGGAGTATCCTGGAAAAGGAACCATAACATTATGATATCAACGCCCGGATCTTCCATAGCGGTCCTGATGGAAATCTCATAGTCCCTATCAGTTCCTGAACCGGTAAGGTCTATTGGATTTTTTATGATTGCGTAAGCTGGAAGCTTTTCTTCAAGATATCTTTTTGATTCTTCTGTAAGCTCTGCCATCTTAAGTATTTTCTTTTTTTCCATCCTGTCGACTGCCTGTATTACTGTACCGGCGCCATCGGTTACGGCAAGTACCCTGTTCCCATCTGCCCTCTTCTGCATTGCAAGAGCCTTCGAGGCGGCAACAAGTTCTTCAAAGCTGTCGACAGATATAAGACCCGCCTGGTTAAAAATACCTCTTGAGAGATTATAGGTTCCTGAAAGAAAACCTGTGTGGGATATGGAAAGATCTGATGACTTACTGCTTCTGCCGGATTTGAATATGACAACGGGTTTCTTTCTGGATACTTTTTTGGCTGTATTAAAAAATTTCCTTCCTTTATCAAATCCTTCGACATAGACAGCTATAACTTTTGTCCTGGGGTCATCTTCGTAAAATTTTAACAGGTCTGCTTCATCAACATCTATTCTGTTACCGTAGCTTACAAACTTACTCATTCCTGCATGGTCCATCAATTCAATAAAACCTGCGCCGACTGTCCCCGACTGGGTCATCATCGAGACTGAGCCGGCCCTGGGCCTTGACATCACATCGTTTACCTGGAAGAAAGTATCAAGCCTGCTGTAAGCATCGAAAATACCAATACAGTTACAGCCTATGATCCTTATATCATATTTATGTGCAGAATCCTTTATACTTCTTTCCAGCTTTACGGATCCAGCTTCCTTCCCTCCGCCCGAGATTATGACGATATTATGTATGTCTTTTTCCCTGCACTGCTCCAGTATCTCGGGGACTCCCGAGAGAGGTATGGAAACAACAACCAGGTCCACCCTGTCCGGAATATCAGACAGGGAAGGATAGGCTTTTACACCCATAATCATCTTACTTTTAGGATTGACAGGGTAAACCCTTCCTTTATAATCGTAAAAAATAAGGCTGTCCAGAATGTAATTTCCAAGTTTGTCTCTTGAAGAGCCTGATGCTCCTATAACTGCTACTGACTGTGCATCAAAGAACCTTTCGAGATACTTTGTATATGGTTTTTCGTCAGTCAGATAATTTTTTTGGGAAGACTTGACATATTTAAAATCAACTATCCTGTGTTCATCTCCTTTTAAGACAACAGGGTTCATATCAAATGAATCCAGATCCTCAAAAAGTTCATAAGCCATCCTACCGGCCTTAAGGATGACATCGGAAAGCATTTCTTTTGAGACTGATTTTACCGACCTGTAGCCATTTAAAAGGATATCCGAGAATTTAAGTTCGTCTATCATACTGGATACATCTTCTTTAGAGACAGGCAGGGCCCTGAAAACAACATCCCCGAATACCTCCGCAAATATTCCTCCCATCCCGAACATGATTGTGGGACCAAAATCCTTATCAAATTTATATCCTATTATTATCTCAAAGCAGTCCCTGAACATTTCCTGTACTGTTATTCCCTTTATACTGGCATCGGGCCTGGACTCTTTAACTGAAAGCATAATATCATCAAAAGCCTTTCTTGCTTCATTTTCGGAGTATAAATCCAGTTTTACGCCGCCTGTATCTGTTTTATGAAGAATGTCCGGGGATTCAATTTTAAGAGCAACCGGAAAGCCTATCTTTTTTGACAGGTCTGCTGCCTCAGACGCATCTCTTGCAAGAAAGGATTTTGCAGAGACCAGGCCATAATTTTCATAAATTTTTAATGTAATTTTTTCTGACAAATTTTCCTCTTTAAATATAGATCAATATTTACAAACATATAGAGAAAAAAGCTCTGAATTTATTGAATTATAAACAGGTTGAATTTTTATTTCAAACGATAAGTTTTTATTTATGATTTTTTCTGATTTTATACAATGCGGGACTTTTATTGTAGCTTAATGTGTTTTATAAGAAATATTATCAGGGACCAGGCTATATAAATTGCACTTTATAAAGTTATTTTAAATGACCGTTTAAGAATAAGATGTTTTGTCTGTTATGTAAAAGTTTTTATAAATTACTGCTAACATATACGGATAATCATTAAAATATGGTCTGAATAAAAATTTGATAACAGGTATATTTTATTGGTTTTTTGGGGAAATTATGTATAATATTAAAATTAAAGTAAACGGTATCAAAAATATTACCCGGTGATGCAGATTGAAAGCGAATATTAAAATCGTTGCAAAAAAGGCTGGAGTATCTACTGCGACAGTTTCAAGGGTCTTAAGAGATTATCCTGGTGTTAGAAGCAAAACTAAAAAGAAGGTATTAAAAGCAATAAAGGATTTAAAATACGAAGTAAATGCAGTAGCAAGGAGCTTAAGACAGAAGAAGACACATACTATAGGTATAATTGTTGGTAATGTGTTATCTCAATTTTATTCAACAATTGCAAAGTCGGTGGAGGATGTAGCCCAGAGAAAAGGATATAACCTGATATTATGCAACGGTGACGATGACCCGGAAAAAGAATTAAAATACCTTAAGGTATTAAGGTCCAACCGGGTGGACGGAATAATCTTTACCCCTACTGGCAAAAATGCAGATTACGTAAATTCTCTTATAGAGTCAGGCATGAATATAGTACTCCTTGACAGATTAATAAACGGAGTAGAATGTGATGCTGTCTTAATTGATAATGAAAGGAGTGCTTACAAAGCAGTCAAGCATTTAATAGACCAGGGGTACAGGAAAATAGGTATTATTGCTGGTCTCATAGACAGGACAACCGGGCGGGAAAGGTTGAATGGATATTTAAGGGCAATAAATGAAGCAGGTATAAAAAGAAACGATGACTTTATAAAAATAGGTGACTTCAAAGAAAAAAGCGGCCTGGAATTAACAAAAGAATTATTCCAGGGTGCTGAAAGGCCGGATTCATTATTTGTCTCAAATGCTGACATGACCATAGGTGCCCTAATCGCAATAAAGGAATTGGGCATTGATGCCCCGGGGGATATAGGAATGGTGGGATTTGATGACTTTGAATGGGCAAGATTATTGAAAAATCCGCTGACTGCTATTAGACAGCCCGTCTACAGCCTGGGTTTAAATGCTGCGGAGATGCTGCTTAAGAAAATCAATAATGAACCGTTAGGCATTGGAGATAAACCGGTAATTATTACTTTAAATACCGAATTGATAATCAGAGAATCAACCAAAAAGTTATACAGGGAAGTTATTTAATATCTTTTTAAAAATTGGGATGAAAAACCCTGCTTGACATAAAAAATTATTAATATATAATGTAATCGTTGTCAATTGTAAATGTTTACTTTAAATAAAAATGGAAAAATCAAATAGAAATAGGCTCATAGGCTCACTTCCAAAGATCGGCATACGCCCTACAATAGACGGCAGAAGAAAAGGGGTAAGGGAATCTTTAGAAGATCAAACGTACAGCATGGCAAAGTCTCTTGCCGGGTTCCTGTCAGAAAAATTAAGACATCCTACAGGAGACCCTGCTGAATGTGTTTTAGCAGATACCACCATAGGAGGGGTTGCCGAAGCATCAAAAGCTGATGAAAAATTTGCCAGGGAAGGTGTTGGCCTTACAATAACAGTTACACCCTGCTGGTGTTACGGGTCCGAAACAATGGACATGCACCCTGCACGGCCAAAAGCTGTCTGGGGATTTAACGGTACTGAGAGGCCGGGAGCTGTATATCTTGCAGCAGTGCTGGCTGCTCACGCACAGAAAGGACTTCCAGCATTTGGCATATACGGAAAGGATGTACAGGATATAGGCGATACCTCAATTCCTGATGATGTGGGGCAGAAGCTTTTAAATTTTGCATCTGCAGGCCTTGCAGTGGCAGCAATTAAGGGCAAATCATATCTATCCATTGGAAATGTTTCCATGGGAATTGCAGGCTCTATAGTAAATCCTGACTTTTTTGAGGATTATCTTGGGATGAGATGTGAATACGTAGACATGACCGAGATAAAAAGACGCATAGACAGAGACATATATGACCAAAAAGAATATAAAAAAGCATTAGAGTGGGTCAGAGACAGGTGCATTGAAGGACTCGACAATAACCCGAAAGACATACAAAGATCCAGGGATGAAAAGGATAGGGACTGGGAATTTGTGGTAAAGATGACACTTATTGCCAGGGACCTTATGATTGGAAACCAAAGGCTTGCAGGAGACGGATTTGCTGAGGAGGCTATGGGACATAATGCAATAGCAGCAGGTTTCCAGGGACAGAGGCAGTGGACAGACCACTACCCGAACGGGGATTTTACAGAGACCATGCTAAACAGCTCATTTGACTGGAACGGGAACAGGCAGCCATTTATCTTTGCTACAGAAAATGATTCACTTAATGCCGTCCCCATGTTATTTGGCCACATGCTTACAGGCACGGCACAGGTATTTGCTGATGTAAGGACCTTCTGGAGCCCTGAAGCGGTAGAAAGGGTAACAGGATATAAACTGGAAGGCCATGCCAGTGATGGTATAATCCATCTTATAAATTCCGGCTCGGCAGCTCTTGATGGAACCGGAAGGCAGCAGATAGAGGGAAGTCCTGCTATAAAACCCTACTGGGATATATCAGAAGGTGAGATTGATGCAATGCTGGAAAATTCACTTTTTAGGCCCGCATCTTTAGAGTATTTCAGGGGCGGAGGTTTTTCGGCAAATTTTATGACACGCGGTGGAATGCCTGTTACCATGTCCAGGATAAATATTGTAAAAGGACTTGGACCGGTTATGCAGATTGCTGAAGGATATACTGTGGATATACCGCAGGAGGTGCACAATATACTAAATGAGCGCACAGACCCTACATGGCCCACAACCTGGTTTGCCCCCAGGCTATCTTCCAATATCCCCTTCAATGATACATACATGCTTATGAACAGCTGGGGAGTAAATCATACTTCCTTATGCTACGGCCATATAGGAAGCCGGCTGATAACACTGGCTTCAATGCTCAGGATACCGGTATCCATGCACAATGTAGATGAAGATACTATATTCAGGCCAAACGTCTGGACTGCTTTCGGGACAAAGGATCTGGAAGGGGCAGATTACAGGGCCTGCAGAAATTTTGGGGGACTGTATAAGAAATAGTTTTATGTTAGGATTTAAGATAAATAAAAATGAATTTATGGATTGAGGCTCATATAGGAGGTGAATGTAATATATTAGAGCCATAGAATAGTAAATAAATTAAACAAAAAGAAAGGAAAAAAAATGAAAAGAAGTATATATTTCCTGTTAATACTGGTTTCATGCTTCTCTCTTGTACTGGGATTTTCTTTTATTGGTTGTAAAGCACAGGAGCCTGAAGTAGTTGTAGAGACAGTAACTGAGACAGTAACTGAAACTGTCACCGAAAAAGTTGTGGAAACCGTAGTCGAAGAAGGAGCGCCCAAGATTGGTTATATTACCAGGCTGGCTGTTCCATGGTGGGTCGTTTGTGAAAAAGGATTTAGCGCTGCAGGCGCTGATTATGGATTTGAACCAATAATTTATGATCCTCCGCAACTGACCGTAGAAGACCAGGTAAGGGTTATGGAAACCTGGATATCAGCCGGATTGGATGGTATTATAATAGGCCCTAACGATCCTGCAGCAACAATTGGTGTTATAAATCAGGCAATCGATGCAGGAGTACCGGCCATAACAGGTTATGGGGTAGATTCGCCTGATAGCAACAGGCTCGCTTATGTCGGATATGCACCCTATGAACTTGGACTTGCATCTGGCAAAGGAATGGTAGCTATGCTTGAACTCCAGGGAATAGAACCTCCCGGAAAGATCAGCTACCATACTGGCGGTATGGCATCTACCGAAGATGTGGCAGCACTGGAAGGTTTTACAGAACCACTTGAAGAAGCAGGTTTTGAAGTAATAGAACCTGTTTTGGACGAGGGTGATGCTGCTAAAGCTATTGCAAGAGCTAGTGAGGTTTTAGCACTTTATCCGGACCTTAAAGGTATGCTTACATTTTATGATTACACGGGACCTGCTGTTGGAAAGGCAGTCACGGATGCAGGGAAAATCGACGATATTGTAGTTATTTCTGATGGGTTCATCGGAGAAATGGTTCAGTATCTTGAATCAGGAGCAATAGATGCTTCAATTGATCTGGTACAGTATGAGGGAAGCTACATTGGAGGAGAAATGCTCTATAAGCTCTCACAGGCAGGCCAGGAAGGCTGGGATGATGTACTTTCAGAATATTCATTAGTAGATAAAGAGTTAATACTTGGTGTAGGATTTTTGACTTATGAAAAAGTGGATCTTGAGATATGGCCTGAAATCGGATGGATGATGGATCTCGAGACGTGGAAGACCGAATTTCCAGATGTATGGGAAGTCCTGGGTTAATTTATACAAAAGAAAATAACTGGTTTTATTGTATATTGTATAGAGTAACTATAT
>JAGYMN010000064.1 GCA_018400395.1 Actinomycetota bacterium | reverse complement strand
TTTTCAGTAAAATATTTAAAATTTTTTTTATGATAGCTGTACAAGGATTAACAAAAAAATTTGGATCGTTAACTGCCGTAGAAGATATATCATTTAATATTAAAGATAGTGAGATTTTTGGTTTTCTTGGCCCTAACGGGGCAGGTAAGACTACAACCATAAGGATGCTGGCCGCCCTCATCAGCCCTACGTCAGGCAATATAGATATTGACGGTAGAAACCCCTCAGCAGACGGTGCATATATACGTTCAATCACGGGTCTTCTTACTGAATCACCGGGCCTTTACGAAAAGATATCTGCGTATGAAAATCTCAGGTATTTCTCCAGTTTTTATGATACTGCCGAACATAAAAAGAATTCAAATATAGAGAAGTATTTAAAGATGTTTGGGCTATGGGAAAGAAAAGATGATCCCGCAGGCACTTATTCAAAAGGAATGAAGCAGAAGCTGGCTCTCTGCAGGGCTCTTATTCATGAACCTAAAATATTGCTGCTGGACGAGCCTACAGCAGGTCTTGATCCTGAAAGTGCACATATGGTAAGAAGTTTTATTGAAAGCTTAAAACAGGAAAAAATTACGGTCTTTCTATGTACGCATAATCTCAATGAAGCATCCTCGCTTTCAGACCGGGTATGTTTTATCAAAAGGAAAATAATAAAAATAGCATCACTTGCCGAGCTGCAGGAACAGGATAATAATAAAAGGATCGAGCTTGTGTTCAAAGATAATGCCGCAGGGTACAGGGAGCTTCTGGAAAGTATAAACCCTGTAAGAAATGTAGAAATAAATGACAACAGGGCATTGATATCTGTAGAGGATCCCGCTAAGTCAAATCCACTGATAATAAGGGAACTTATAAAAAACAATATAGATATACTTTATATAAATGAGATAAGGGCATCTCTGGAAGACATTTATCTTGAACTCATCCGAGACAGGAAAGAAAGATGAAAAATTCACTTATAATCTTTAAAAAGGAAATAAAGGAAATTATAAAGAATAAAAATATATGGATGCCCATACTGGTTATAACTGTTATATTTTCAATCGGACTGCCGCTTTTTATATCCATAGGAAGCGATTTAATCCTTGCCGATGAAGATACTGCAGAATTTATAGGCAAAGTATTCGGTCAGGTGGAAAATCCTGAAAAAGTCCTGGCAGATTTCATGGTAAAACAGCTCCTTATATTTTTACTTATAATCCCTGCCATGGTTCCCAGCCTTATTGCCCCTGCATCTATTCTTATGGAAAAGGAAAACAACACTCTCGAACCACTTCTGAGTACCCCTGTCAGTACCGGAGAGCTACTTTTCGGGAAATCGCTTACTTCAATGATACCTGCATTTATAATCTCTACAATTAATTTTCTTTTACTTACGCTGGTGGTTGATGTGGTTCTCTACATAAAGATGGGTTATGCTCCTCTTCCGACACTGGAATGGCTGATAGTTGCTTTTATACTTAGTCCAATCCTATCATTTATACTTACAATGCTTGGCACCATAGTATCATCAAGATCTACTGATATAAGATCAGCCCAGGGGATAGGATCTGTTATAATACTTCCCATATACCTTGTAATAGGCCTTCAGCTTGCAGGTTTTTTTCTTATAAATATTTTCTATTTAATTCTGGCCTGCCTGGCACTTTTAATATTCTGCCCTATACTCCTGAGGATAGCAGTAAGGAAGTTCGACCGCGAAAACATACTTACGAAGTGGAAAATTAGAAATTAAAGTGTTTATAATTCAATTTCATATTGACATAGATATCTTTTTCTGATATATTTAAAAAACCTTAGAGCAGAAGGCAACCTCTAAGATTTAGTTAAATTTTAAATTTGAAAAGACTTAAATATTTAATTAAAGATTAGAAGTCCCGAGAAAAGCTTTAAGGTAGGTCCCAAGTGGTTGGATAACCTACGGTGTAAGCTAAGGTTAAAGATTACTTGGGGTTTTATTTTTTGTCTGAAGATTTATCTTCTGATAGAAATAAATCTTAAATAAAGATAAAATTTCTACAAATATTAAAAATCATACAAATATTAAGAGAAAGGAAATTTAATGGAACATCCTAAAAAAAATAGCATGAGGGATATGTTTCAGGAACTTAATAAGGCATATGAATTGATGTCTATAAGTGCTCCCGATTTTTTTAGAGATTTTATGAGTTTTCTTGACAGCACTGAGAGAAAAGGCGTGCTTTCTGAAAAAACAAAGGCATTGATTTCCATAGCATTAGCCATAGATTCTCACTGTCTGCCCTGCATATCCTTTCATGTAAGCAACGCGATAGATAGCAGAGCAACAAAACAGGAAATATTGGAAGCAAGCGAGATAGCCGTCTTGATGGGAGGAAGCCCTGCTTTCGTTTATCTTAAAAATGTCCTTGATGCATGCGAAGAATTTGGCGCTGATTAATAAAAGCGGATAATATAAAGAAATTTATTTCTTATTAACATCATAAGAATTAAAAAATCAATGTTTTTAATTATTGATGGTATCATTAATTTTCATTAAGAAAGCGGTATTTATGTGACAATCTTTTAAAAAATCATATCTTTTACCAGTTAAAAGTTCTTAAAAGACATTGACTATTATAATCATATCTCTTATATTTTAAAAAGTATAACAATTATCAATATCAACTGTATCGATATTTAATAATAAATGGTAAGTAAAGATAAAAATACCCACTTAAAATCAGCTGAACGTATATTAGTCAATGATAATTATAAACTAACAAAACCACGTAAATTTATTCTTGAATTTCTTAATGAATCCACACGTTTATATGATGCTGAAACTCTTTATTTAAACATAAGGAAAAAACATCCTGAAATAGGTATTGCCACTGTTTACAGGACCTTGAATCTCTTTGCAAAATTGCAGATAATCAAAAGGATTATTCTGGGCAGCGGGAAGACCTATTATTCATTTCAGGAGGAAACACCCAATAAAGCTTTCGTTTACATGATCTGCACGAGATGTGGAAAAATAATCACACATAATAAATGCCTGGATAACTCTATAATACTGGAAGTCGATTCTTTCAAAAATATTTTAAAAAAATGTAAACTAAAAGTAGAAAACATACAGGTCCAGTTCTATGGTCTGTGTGAAGAGTGTAAAGATAAATAGCTCACAACTTAAAGTCCCCTCCCCTCTGCCAGTTTAAAATAATTATCTTCCCCTGATTGACAAAAATTTTGGATTTGGCAGCAGATTTTGCATTCCAACACATTTATAAAAAATCATTATTTATTATACGGATAAAAACCTGCCGGGAAATTTCCTTTTTTATTAAAAATATTGTATATTGATATTGGTTATCATTATAAATTAGACTATTGCTTATTTATATGATGATCACAGAGAGATATGTTTCTCATAATTTTAAATTTTAGAGAAAGCAATACAAATGAGTCCATTAAATTTTCAATTTGACGACTATTCCCCCGTAGATATGGAGAAAAGGGTCGAAGCTACTTGCAAAAACAAATCAAAACTAAATTTTCTAAGCCTTTTCATGCTTGCAATTTTAGCCGGTAGCTTCATTGCTCTGGGAGCGGAACTTTTTACAATTGCCACTTTTGATTCTAATCTAAGTACCGGACTTACAAGACTTATCGGCGGCCTTTCATTTTCTCTGGGGCTTATTCTTGTAATAGTTGGAGGCGCAGAACTTTTCACAGGAAATTGCCTGATTATGATGGGTATAGCCTCAAGAGTCGTAACTTTTAAGCAGATGCTTAGAAACTGGTCTGTTTGTTACCTGGGAAATTTTATAGGGTCCATAATTATCGTATACTTAATCTATTATACAAATTTGTGGCAGATAAAAGAAAATCTACTTGGTGCGAGCGCAGTATTAATCGCTGTAAATAAGGTTAACCTGACATTTGTTGAAGGGTTCACCAGGGGGATACTCTGCAATGCACTCGTATGCCTGGCCGTATGGCTTTGTTTTAGCGCAAGAACAGTTATCAGCAAAATTGCTGCAATTATTTTCCCCATCACAGCTTTTGTTGCATCAGGATTTGAGCACAGTATTGCAAATATGTACTTTATTCCAATAGGGTTGCTGTTAAAAAATAATCCTTCACTCATCAACGCTTTATTAAAACTTAAACCCGGTGCAGATATGTCTAACCTAAATTTTTTAGGATTTCTTGGGAATTTGCTTTCCGTAACTGCAGGCAATATTATAGGCGGGGCTGTAATGGTGGGTGTTGTATACTGGATAATAATTGTCTTACCTGTAAGATTCAATAAACAAAACAAGATTTTTAAAGTTTAAATTAAAAATATGCACGGATTTAAAAGGAGTATTCATAAAAATGTTCAAAAGGCTGGTTCCTAATTTAATGGTTGAGGATGTAAATAAAACCGTAAAATTTTACCATGAAACGCTGGGCTGTTTCGAAGTGGTTCTAACAGACCCTGAATCAGGTAAATATGACTGGGCAATGATGAGCTGCGGAGATGCCGAAATTATGTTCCAGTCAAGGAAAAGCCTCTGTGAGAAGGTCCCTGAATTTAAGAATAAAGAAATAGGCAGCAGCGGTGTTATATACATTGAAGCAGAAGATGTTGAAGGAATGTATAGCTGGTTAACCGGGAAAGTGGAAATAATAAAAGAACTTCATAATACACCATGGGGAAGAAAAGAATTCTTCATAAAAGACTGTAATGGATATACTATTGTATTTGCCCGGTAAAGAATATTTTCTGAAGAAAAAACAAATATAAAAAATCTGTACCTTTTGCATATTATACATTTATTGACAAAAACAGCACCGGTTGTATAATTAAATTGATAATGATTATCAATATAATTGGGTATATGGAGGTAAAAATGCTAAAGAAGATGACACCCAATCTAATAGTTAAAGATGTTAAATCTACGGTAGACTGGTATCAGAATGTTCTGGGCTGTTTTGAAGTGGTTCTGACAGACCCTGAATCAGGCAAATATGACTGGGCAATGATGGCATGTGAAGATGTTGAGATAATGTTTCAATCAAAAGACAGCATAAGGGAATCTATAAAAGAATTCGATCTGCCGGAAAGGGGATGTAATGCAGTCATGTATATTGAGATGGAATATCTTGATGAATTCAGGGAAAGAATTAAAGACAGGATTGAGATAGTAAAGGATATCCATAAAACCCCCTACGGGATCCTGGAACTTGCAATAAGGGATTGCAATGGTTTTATACTGGTTTTTGCAGAGTGGTAGGAAATAATAATATTTAGAAAATTAAAGATTTTTAAATCCAGACCAAAAATTATCTTAACTTATAATGCTTTTCAAGTATTATTTCCAATTTTCTATTGAATCTGAACTCAAAAATAAGTATGGTAGATACATTGTATATCAGTAAGCAGGATCTGGCGATTACCAGTAACTTACAATTATAAAATATGATAAATTAGCAATTATAATATATCCCGGGCAAAAGGCGGAATAAATGGATAACGAAATTATAGAGTATAAAAAATTACTGAATGATAGCGACCCAAAGAAACGTCTTGATAATCTGAAATTTATCTTAGAAAATGAAAGAGACAGGCATGCCCCCGGTACAACATTTGACTATTATATCAATAATCACATTCACACTACATACTCTTTCTCATTCTATACCCCTACAATGGCTATATGGATGGCTTTGCGCTCTGGATTGCAGACTGCAGGTATCATGGATCACGATACTATCAGCGGTGCAGATGAATTCAGGGCTGCAGGAAAGCTGGCCGGGATTCATACTACAAAAGGAGTGGAGTGCAGAGTAGATTTCTCAAAAACTCCCCTTGATGGAATCCGTATAAATAATCCTGATCAAAAGTCCGTAGCTTATGTAGCTATTCATGGTATCCCTGATAGCCAGACCAGCAGGATAGACTCCTTTTTTGCTCCCTACAGGGAAGAGCGGAATAAGAGGAATATATTGATGATAAAAAAGTTAAATAAAATCATTGAACCTTTTTCATTATCCCTTGACTACAGGCGTGATGTGCTGCCTCTTTCCTTATATCCTGAAGGAGGGACCGTAACAGAAAGGCATATACTTTTTGCTCTTGCCAAAAAAATACTATCAAAACTTTCAAAAGGAGCCCGGGTTATTGATTTTTTAAGCAATGAGTTAAATCTGGAAATTTCAAAGACAAACCTTTCCTATCTGGAAGATAGGGAAAATAGATTATATGCTTATGACATGCTAAATGTCTTAAAGAGTGATTTTGTTGAAAGGTTCTATATCGATGCTACTTCTGAGTGTCCTGATGTGGAAGATTTCATTAATCTGGCAGATGAAACGGGCTCTATCCCTGCATATGCATATCTGGGTGACGTTACAGAATCTGTGACCGGTGACAAAAAGGCTCAAAAGTTTGAGGACAGCTACCTTGATCTACTGTTTGATATTATTAAAGAACTGAGATTTAAGGCCGTTACCTATATGCCTACAAGAAACAGCATTTCACAGATAAAGAGGATTAAGGGATTATGTGAGAAGTATAAATTTTTTCAGATCTGTGGTGAAGATATAAATTCTCCCAGACAGTCTTTTACCTGTAAAATTTTGGAACAAAGCCAATTTCATAACCTTATAGATTCTTCATGGGCATTGATCGGACATGAAAAGTCGGCAGAAAAAGACCCCGGCGAAGGTTTATTCTCTGAAAAGATGATAAAAAAATATCCTGATCTGGATGACCGTATCGAGTTCTTTAAAACAGCAGTTAAAAGGTAATTAACCTGTGATATAAAAATACCAAATAAAAAATCAAAATCTAACCGATACTATTTATTTAATTCAAAATACCGGCATAAAAGATCTGATAATTGAATAATAAAAATTGTATCTTTTAGAGTCATAATTATAATAAAAGAAAAAATCCTCCTGTAAAAATAAGAAATATGATTTTAAAAGTCTGTAACAATTAGTTTTTATTTGATATTATTATTTTCTGTTTATCCTGTATACTATTTAACGTTTCAGGTTTAAATAATTAAATTTGTTTAATATATTTAATGTGTGATAAAAATTTATCTCACTATATAAAAATAATTTTAGATGATGTTTTTGGAGAAAATAATTTTAGAAGTGAAATTATTTGGGATAG
>JAGYMN010000063.1 GCA_018400395.1 Actinomycetota bacterium | reverse complement strand
TTTAGCATTAATTTGAAGGAATGAAAAAATAATAAATAAAATGATCGAAGAAATTGGAATAGATTCAATATACGGTCATGGGAAAACAAATAAGTTAGATGTTTATATAACTTATAACTTTAGTAATCTTTTAGAAGAAAACCAAACTCTTCACTGGGCGAGCGAAGTCAATAGTACACCCCAGGGAGGTCATAAACCCTGCAATTAGATACTCGGCAGCATCTATAATATTCCTACATAATCATCCCAGCGGAGATCCTGAGCCTTCCCTTGACGATATAGAGATAACGCGCAGATTATGCAAATCCTGCGATATAGTTGGCATAAATGTTCTTGATCATATAATTATCGGTTATGGGGGATATTTCAGTTTTAAACAGAAACAGCTAATATGACTATTATTAATCAATTTATACTGATAAGGCTAGAATGACCTGTCTATGATTTAACCCTGTACTTTCGTCCCGTATCCATGAATGCCTTTATATTTTCATAGGGAGTTTCCTGGGGAAGGTCGCAACCTGTACTTAAAATAAAATTCGGGAAAGGCTCCATCTCTTCCAGAAGTGCTTCAACTTCCTCTTCAACCTGCTCCGGTTTTCCATAAAGAATTGTAGCAGAAGGATTGATATTACCCATCACTGCAACCTGTCCATTGACTTTCAGGGCTACGTCCTTAAGAGAGACTCCCATCTCTTTAGAATCAAGGCTGACTCCGTCAACACCCGATAAAATCATTTTATCCACCAGATGCATTGTATTCCCACAGGTATGATAAATAGTGATTACACCGGTAAATCTAAAACTGTCGTTTATATGCTTTACATATCTTGCCGAGTACTTTTCAAACTGTGAGGGTCCCAGCATCACTGCTGTGGGCTCTAAGATACAGATCACCTCTGCTCCTGCTGATATGAGCATCCCGGTATATTTTTCAATTACCTCGGTAGTAAAATTACATAATTGGGTTAAAACTTTTTCATTCATAATAGTAGCCATTGCTGCTTCATCGGCACCCATAATAAGACCTGCGAGGGAATACGGCCCCGTAACATAGGCCCCTTTAAGAATATTTTCCGGCAGCCCTATCCTCATCAATTTGACCGTGTCCACATAGCAATTTACCCTGCTGTCAAAAGAGATATTTATCTCTTCCAGATTTTTCAATTCATCTATGGAAAATTTTTCCTTACCCACAGTAGCAGAATCTTCTTTTGGAAATAGTGTATACCTGCCAAGTGCATTGGCTTCAACCGATAAATCCATCAAAGGGAAAATAATATCAGGAATAAACTCGTCTACAACCTTTTTAAGTACCTTGTAATGTTCGCCATAATTTTGCTGGGCTATCTTTATATTGCTACCAATCATGTTAACGCCAGGAAAACCCACCAGAGGTGCTACGATCCTTTTCCCTTCTTTATATCTTTCTTCTGATAATCTAACCAGTTTATTGCCCATTTGTCCTATCTCTCCTGTCTGAATATATATTAACTGAACTTATCCTTTATAAATTAACAGTCCGGAGTAAAGAATCCTTATGATAATTAATTCCAAAAGACTATTTTCTATTCTACTTTTTTCCTTTTGGCTTTTTTGTGGAGTCTCTTGCATGACAGTTTGGTATCTATATGTTCCTGATACTCATCCCTGAAATATCTTATAGTACTGAGTACCGGGTTAGGCGCAGTTTTTCCAAGTCCGCATAGTGAAGTCTCCTTTATCATCTCAGCCAGTTCTTCCAGTTTTTCAATATCGCCTTCTTCCCCTTTTCCTTCAGTTATTCTTGTGAGTATCTCAAGCATTCTCCTGGTCCCTATCCTGCAGGGCGTGCACTGTCCACATGATTCATCCTGTATAAAGTCCATGAAATATCTTGCCAGATCTACCATGCACTGATCTTCATCAAGTACTATCATCCCGCCGGAACCCATTATAGCCCCTGCCTTTTTGACCTCTTCATAGTCAATCGGCAGATCAAGCAATTGATCGGGAAGGCAGCCTCCCGATGGGCCACCAAGCTGGGCTGCTTTAAACTTCTTGTCCCCCTTTATTCCTCCGCCAATCTTATATATGATATCCCTGACTGGTATACCCATTGGAACCTCAACAAGGCCCACATTGTTTACCGCGCCTGTAAGAGCAAATATCTTGGTGCCCTTACTGTCTTTCGTTCCAATCTCATTGAACCATTCTGCACCATTTAAAATAATCTGGGGCACATTTGAAAAAGTCTCGACATTATTGATTAGAGTAGGTTTTCCAAAAAGTCCTTCATTGGCAGGAAAAGGCGGCTTGGGCCTTGGCATGCCCCTCTTGCCTTCTATAGATTTTAAAAGAGCAGTTTCTTCCCCGCATACGAATGCCCCTGCTCCCTGGTATATTTCAATATCGAAATCATGCCTGCTGCCAAGAATATTCCTACCGACAAACCCATATTCCATGGATTGTTTCAGGGCATTCGAAAGGGTCTTTATGGCAAGGGGATATTCTGCGCGGACATATATGTATCCCTTGGTTGCCCCTATCGCCAGCCCGGCTATTATCATGCCCTCCAGTATAGAATGAGGGTCAGATTCAAGAAGATTCCTATCCATAAAAGCTCCGGGGTCACCCTCGTCTCCGTTACAGACAACATATTTTATTCCATTGTCAGAACTTGCCCTGCGGCAGAATTCCCATTTTTTACCGGTAGGGAAACCGGCTCCGCCTCGTCCCCTCAGGCCCGAATCAGAAATAATCCTGATAAGCTCTCCAGGATCACCGATTTCTATTGATTTTAAAAGGGCCCTGTATCCGTCAAAAGAAATATAGTCTTCTATCTTAAAAGGGTCTATCCTTCCCCTGTTATGGAGCACTCTTGAGACCTGAAAATCATAAAATTCTGCAAGCTTTGAACCCTTTACTATAGGATTTAGTTCGTACAGTATCTTACCATTATCAATATGGCCAGAAAATATCCTGGCTACATCCTCCTGTTTGAGGCTGTGATATGTAGTCTTTTCGCCTTTATAGTCTTCAATGGTCATCATCGGTTCAAGGGCGCAAAATCCCACACAGCCTGAAGTAGAAAATATTATATTGCCATTTTCCCTCTTATCTATTTCCTGTAGGACACTTCTTTGTATCTCATCCGCTCCTGATGCAATTCCGCAGGTTCCCAGATGGACCGTAACCATATAGCATCCCTTTTTACCATAAGGCCGGTTAGCCTCTATATTCTTTGTTTTAATATCATCTAATTCTTTTAGTGAAGAAATGTTATGGTTCATATTATTCTCTGTCATTTGTAGCTGTAAATAAGTTCTATGGCTTTATCGGGATCTACTTTCTGATATATCTTATCATTTATAACCATGATAGGTGCAAGACCGCATGCTCCCAGGCACCTGTTTATTTGCAGGGAATATATCCTGTCAGGAGTGGTCTCACCGGGTTGGATTTTTAATTCCCTGCTTATCTTTTCGACAATCTTACCGGCTCCCTTTACAAAACAGGCAGTCCCCATGCAGACCCTTATATTATTTTTTCCGCGTGGGATCATAGTAAAAAATGAATAAAAAGTCACAACACCATATACATCTTTTTCGGGTACTGCTATGCCGCAGGCAACTTTTTTCTGCGCCTCCACAGGCAAAAATCCTATTGTATCCTGTATCTTTTGAAGTACAGGTATCAGCAGACTCTTTTTGTTTCTATACTGCGAGATAATATCATCTACCTTTTGATTCTCCTCAGCGGTAAGCTTATATTTCGGCAGGTCCAGGGCCTTATCCTTCCTATTTCATATTGATATGAGATAAATTTTCATTTGATTATAGCAAATAATAATTAATAATTGTAAAATTTTTTACATGCTAAAAGCTTACTTATAAAAAGTTAGAAGGATTTTTTTAGAAAATATCTTTATTTAAAAGGACATGGTAAATAGTTTTAATCTTTTATGATAAACTATTAAAAACTTACTTTGTCAGGAAACTTATTGATAGAAAAACTGATACTTGAGGGGGAATAAAATGTCAGATAAGAAAAACACCAAACATATAACATTTGATACCGGCTATATTCCGGTTCTTAAGGTGGAAGGGAAGACACTTCCGGAAGCCTGGGAGAAATCACTAATTACCCTCTGGGAAAATGGGGTTTCCATAAAAACACAATATGACAGGCCCAATGATCCCCCCAGCCGTGATGCCACAATGATAATGGTAATCCATGAACCGTTTTCAGAGCCCAGGATACACCGCGCATTACCCACCGGACTTGATGAACTGGAAATATACAGACAGGAAGTAGTCCTCGGAATTCATGACCACTGGATAGGAAAACATGGATGGTCATACAGTTATCATGAAAGGCTTTTTAGCTACCCCTCAAAAAAAGGTCCTCTGAACCAGATAGATGCCGTTATCCAGAATCTTGTCAATTGTTTTTATACAAGAAGAGCTCAGGCCATAACATGGTCTCCAGATATTGATTCAATGCATCATGAACCCCCATGTCTTCAGAGGACATGGTTTAGAATACTCGAGGACCCTGAAGAAGGGCTAATCCTTAACATGAACACCCACTGGAGATCCAGGGATGCGTATAAAGCAGCATTTATGAATATTTTTGCTCTTACCGATCTCCAGCGGGAAATAGCTGAAAAGATATCGTCCAGAATCGGGGAACCGGTAAAACCGGGCCGCTATGTGGACATAACAGACGGCTACCACATATATGGTTCATACTTTGACGATTTCAGGGGGTTTTTGAATACTTTAAAAACAAAGTCCTTTGAGCAGAGGACCTACTCCACTGCTTTTGCAGAAACATTCTTCGAAGAGGCAAGAGAGAAAATTAGGTCAGAGAAAAAATAGCAATAAATATTATATAATTACAATCTGAAGGATAATACTTCAATGGGCAGATATATTTGCGATTTATTTATCTCAGGTTTTTATTTTCCAGGGATATCAGTACATAACCTGGCCATAGGCATTGGTCTTGGCCTGATTTTCGGTGCTATCTGGTATGCCGCATATTTTACTCCTGTTCTTGGCAAGGGATCTTCATGGGCTGTTATGTCAATAAGTGCCTTTCTTACATGGACACTTGTATGTTTTGTTCAGGTTCCCCTTCAGTCACTTACGACAGATGTTATGAACATTTTTTGGAGCCAGGATGTACTTATGAACTGGATCCTGCTGGCTATTATACCCCAGATACTTTATTCAGGACTTATACAGGAGGGAGCTAAACTTATACCTGTAATATTTATCCGGCGAAAAATAAAACCACCCATAAATCCAAAAACAGGCCTAGTTCTTGGTGCCGTTGCCGGACTGGGTTTCGGTATTTTTGAAGCCGTGTGGATACACAACAGCCTTTTTGCTTCTGGCTGGAATATTGCCAGCTCTATTTCCACTACCGGTGTTATTTATGGATTGCTTCCATTCTGGGAAAGGTTTTTTACAGTTGCATTCCATACAGCATCAAGTGCCATAGCAGGATGGGGACTTTTCAGGGGCCGCGGATGGCAGTTCTACCTTATTTCTTCCCTTGCGCATGCAGTATTAAATTACAGTGTGGTACTATATACTGCCGGATATATCAACCAGCTTTATATATCTGTATATGTAGCTATAATATCACTTATAATTACAGCAGCAGCCCTCTGGCTCAGATATAGAAAAGATTATAAGAATTAAAATTTTTATTTAATATTTTTATTTGAAAGGCGGAAAATAATAATGGATCCAAGAATAGAGAAACTTTCCAGAACACTGGTCAGCTATTCCTGCAATGTTAAAAAAAATGAAAAGGTACTTATACATTTCTATGGGGTTACTGCTATTCCCCTTGTAAGATCACTCATAAGAGAAATATATGCAAAGGGGGCAATTCCCTTTGTCGGCCAGAAAGACGATACCCTGCAGAGAGAAATAATAGCCGGCTGCAGAACTGACCAGCTGGCACTTATGGTAAAGCATGATATGGTACAGATGAAAGACATGGATGCTTTTATCGGAATAAGGGCACATGATAATATAAATGAACTGGGGGACCTTACTTCCGAAAAAATGAATTCATATATGAGGGATTACAGCAGTATAGTATCTGACGAAAGGGTTAAAAATACTAAATGGGTGGTACTTAGGTGGCCAAATAACTCAATGGCCCAGCTTGCCGGTACAAGCCTTGAGGCCTTTGAGAATTTTTATTTTGATGTATGTACCCTGGATTATTCAAAGATGTCAAAGGCAATGGACAGCATCATCGAGCTTATGGACAGGACAGATAAGGTTTATATTAAGGGGCCTGGAACAGATCTAAGGTTTTCAATAAAAGATATACCTACTATAAAAGCAGCTGGAGAGAGTAATATTCCTGACGGTGAAGTATTTACTGCTCCTGTAAGGGAATCTTTAGAAGGTGAGCTCTCTTTTAACACACCGGCTGTTTATCAGGGCACTACATATGAGAACATATACTTCAGGTTCAGAGAAGGTAAGATAGTTGAAGCTTCTGCAAACCTCACTGAAAAGATAAACCAGGTACTCGACACAGACGAAGGTTCAAGGTATCTTGGCGAGTTTGCCATAGGACTTAATCCTTACATTACAGAAGCCATTAATGATCCCCTCTTTGATGAAAAGATAATGGGAAGTATACATCTGACCCCCGGAAAATGCTATGATGAGGCATCCAATAATAATAATTCTGCAATACACTGGGATCTCGTACTGATACAGACTCCCCAACAGGGCGGCGGAGAGATATACTTTGACGGAAAGCTTATAAGGAAAGACGGTAGGTTTGTAATACCTGAACTTGAATGCCTGAATCCGGAAAACTTAAAATAAGGCTAAGCCAATAAAGAAATATACCATTCTTCTATATCCCTTATTCCTTTTGGATCCTTAAGTGCCGGTCCCGGGACAAATGCTATATCTCCAAAACCAGAACTCCATCCGCTGGCAGGCATTTTGGTACCCGGCGGGCAGTTTTTATCCCCCCGGGGGTACTGGTATATGCTGCCATCGGTATTTTCTTCTGTATTGAACAGTCCCGGTACAAGTACAGGAGTGCCGTCATGTAATTTCCATTCTTTCCCTGGGTTCCATTTTTCCTCGATCCAACATAATTAAAAATTTTCAAATCATTTGTTTGAGCATACAACCATCAATA
>JAGYMN010000062.1 GCA_018400395.1 Actinomycetota bacterium | reverse complement strand
TATGAAGATGCAGGAAAGAGTCTTGGCGGATATACAGCAGAAGAAGTTGCCGCTGATAAGATGGAGCTTAGCCTGGATGGTACCCAGGAGATAGAAGTTGTATTCTGGGCTTCCGGTAACTGGTTCTCAGACCCTGCACAGAAAGCAATGACAGATGCTATAACTTCACTTGGACCTGACGGCTTTGACGGTGCATATGTACAGAACAATCCCATGATGGAAGGTATTCTGATGGCCATGGAAGAAGCCGGTCTAAATTCTTCCGACTACTGGCTGGGCTCATCAAACGGAAGGGAGATTTCATGGCAGTGGGTAAAAGACAAGGAAATAACCATGGATGTTAACCAGACAGCTGCTCTCGAAGGCGAAGCCTTATATCAGCAGGTTAAAGCTTATTTCAAAGGTGAAGAGTACAGAAAATATATACATCCATATCTGACATCTTACAACATTGATAATATCAATGATGTAGCACTTGTTCCTTTCTCTGATGTAGATAAATACATGGAAGGAAGGGCAGCAGGGGACTATGTGACAGATATTGATGATCCTAAATTCAAGGACCAGTGGTAAAAGGGACTTAAAATCGGAAACTCTATAAGCTTTTAGCTGATAGGAAGAAGGAATTAAGTTAAACTTTAATGCAAGATTAAAGATAAAATCAGGGGTTTAAAAGCCCCTGATTTTTGTTTTGATTTCTTTTTATTTTTTGAAAAAAGCAAATTCATTATATTTCCAGTAGAATTTTTTATGTGATTACTGTTAGATAAATATTACAATTGCAGTACAGGGATAATAACTTAAGTAATGTTAATTAATACCCTGATAAGACAATTTTTTATTGAAATCTTTCTCAAATATGACATAATTAAAAAAAGAGTATTGAAGCGTATAAATTTTTTTTACGTGTTTTTAACGTTATGAAAAACCAGCAAGATCAACAAGAAATAACTATCTTAAACGTAAAACTTTCTTACCATAAAAAAATTATAATAAATTGGAATAAATATTTTTAATAGTATGTTGAGAGGTATTAAAAGTAAGGGTTTTATTTATAATAAATTTGAAAGAAGGGCATCATGAATATAGGATTATTTCTATTAATCAAACCCTTTGCCAGTGTCGAGGAGCAATTAAAAGCATCTAAGGAAATGGGGTTTACCTGCGCGGATATTACTGATACTAATGCCGGTGGAAGCATGCTGGGAACTGCAGGTTTTAGCCCCACTATAAGTCTTGATGACAATCCATTCGACATAAAAAGGCTGTTTGACAAGTACGGAATAAGGATATCTACAATATGTGCTCATGCCAATCTTCTGGACCCGTCGAAACCCAGCAGGTACAGTACATCAGAGATAATGAAGGCTATAAAGATAGCAGCAGCTCTGGGTGTGAAAGATGTTATTACTACTGAAAATGAGCCGTCTACTGAGTGGGGTAAAAAATTAGATTTTAACCAGAGGACTTTTGTGATTGCTGAAAAACTGTATGAGCCTGTAAAGATGGCTGCAGATTACGGGGTAAGGGTGTTAATAGAGAACCATGGTCCCGTAACTGATACAGTAGAAGGACTGGCCGGGATATTTGAGCTGCTGGATAACTCGCCTTCACTGGGTATGAATCTTGATACTGGAAACACCTGGCTCGGGGGTACAAACCCTGTAGATGTTGCCAAAAGATTTAAGGATAAGATACATCATATTCACTGGAAAGACCTGAGTGAAGACTGGATTCCCCGTAGAGGCAAGCAATATGGTGCTGGTTTCTCTACTATAGCTATGGGCGATGGCATTATAGACATTAAGGGTGTGTGTGAGGTGTTAAAAGATCAGGATATTAAGAATTCCACTCTTGAAATAATCGGCGATGAAGAGATGTTAAAGAAAAGTGTGGGATATTTAAGGTCCTGCGGGATAAAGTGATTAGAAGTTGATTGATTTTTTGTGGTTTTTTGTTGTTACGGTGATAATATAAATAATTGATTTAAAATAATTATGCAGGTTAACAGTGCTAGATCTGTTCTATCGGAATATAATTTAACTTTACCTGTTTTGCATTTATTATTATAATTAAATAACAGGCTTTAAATCTTTTTGCTAAAAAAGATGCATTAAAGAATAATACGGTTTTAGGAAAATAGTATATTTTTAAATTTACTTAATCGTTTAAGTAAATTTAAAAAATAAGTTTTTATGGCTGGAGAAAAGAAAATAGATTTGTTTCAATATATTCATAGGCAAACCTTTACAAGGAGGTATATATGAAGTTTGGAATTAATACACTGCTCTTTACCGGCACGGTGAAGGATGAGCATATCGAAGAACTTTCCCCAAAATTTAAAGAGATGGGTTTTGATGGAGTAGAAATTGCTCTGGAAAAAAAGGGCGACATTGATTATGGTAAGACTGCCAGGGTATTAAAGAATAACGGCCTGGTCTGCTCTTCTATCTGCGGCCTGTTTGGTGAAAACAGGGATATAAGGGGTCCCAATAAGGAATATATTGAGGGTGGTTTAAGCTACATAAGGGATTGTCTTGAAGCCTGTTCAGAACTAGGGGGCGGGGTCCTGGTCGGACCAGTTTATTCTGCTGTAGGAAGAGCATCCATGGTGCCTGAAAAGGAAAAGAAGGTCCAGTGGGATACAGTGGTTGAAAATCTGGGCAAGGCATGCAGGTGGGCGGAAGAACTTGGTGTCTACATAGCTATTGAACCCCTGAACAGGTTTGAAACAGATTTTATAAACATATGCAGGGACGCTGTAAGGATGTGCAATGATGTAGGGAGCAAGATGCTAAAGATACATCTGGACACATTTCATATGTCAGTAGAAGAAAAAAATTCAGCCATGGCGGTACTTGATGCGGGAAAAGAGCTGCTTTATATGGTTCACGCCAGCGAGAACGACAGGGGGGCTCCGGGTACGGGACAGGTTCATTGGAAAGAAATTGTTGATGCTTTAAGAAGAATAGATTATGACAAATGGGTGGTTATAGAATCATTTACTCCGGAGAACAAAGTTATTGCCAGGGCTGCTTCCATATGGAGACAAACAGAGGAAAGCGATTTTATACTGGCCCAGAAGGGTTTGAGATTTCTTAAGGGATTGCTAAGTTAAAAAGTTGAATATTTTATAATGTTGGAGGTATAGGTGACTGATATAAAAGAGATAGTAGAAAAAGAGCTTGAAAAAAATTCAGGCGTGTTAAAGCTTAAGCCCGCCTGGGTAGCCAGGGATTTTCTTCCTCCGGGAAGAAGGCTGGGCTTAAATGATGCAGAGTATGACGTTGGAGAAAGGGGGTATATCTGTGAGAGGTGGCTTTCTTCTGTAACTCATGCAGATAATGCTGTAGGGCCTGAAGATGAAGGATTGAGCTATTTAAGGATTGATGGAGAGGACATAACTTTAAAAGACGCAGTTGATAAGGCCGGGGACATAATAATGGGAAAGGAATATGCAGATACGCACCCGGGCCTTGGAAGATTGGCGAAAATATATGATTTTGGTGCCAGGATACCCTATCACATGCATCAGATGACCCGGGATGCCCGCCTGGTAGGCAGAAACTCCAAAGATGAAGCTTACTATTTCTTAGAGGATGTGGATATGGGGCCGCATCCGGAAACTTTCTTTGGTGTTCATCCATATATATACGAACAGAAAAAATACGATGTTCTTCTGCCCCATCTTGTAGAATGGAAAGATGATTTGATCCTAAGACATTCAAGAGCATACCTGGATGTGGCAGGGGAAGGGTTCTTTGTGCCCTCAGGTATTTTACATGCTCCTGGAACAGCGCTGACTCTGGAGCTTCAGGAAGACTCAGATGTATTTGCTATGCTGCAGGCCTTAAATGCAGGGAAGATAATATCCAAAGAGCTTCTGTTTAAGGACGTATCCAAAAAAGACAGGGAAGAAAAAGGAGAGAGGGCTATACTGGACCAGATTGACTGGCCTGCAAATGGAGATCTTTACTTTTATGAAAACCATCACCTTATCAATGTAGAAGTCGAAGACTCCAAACAGGATGGTGGACAGGAGCACTGGATATATTACGGGACTGATAAGTTTTCAGGCAAAAGAATGGTAGTAAAACCCGGGAAGAGCTTTACCTTTAAAGAAAAAGGTGTATTCAGTATTCTGGTATGGAGAGGAGAAGGAGTATTCGATGGGCATAAGATAGAGGGTGGAAACTTTGATTGCGATGAGCTGGTTATCACCCATGACAGGGCTATTAAACCTATTACTGTAAAAAATACTGGAAAAGCTGACCTGAGAATTATTAAGTTTTTTGGACCGGATATAAATAAAGATGCGCCTAAGATAAAAAAGTATAAAAATTAAATTACTTATTAATTCTCAGATTGGAATAAATAAATAATTAGAAAGGAGCGGACATGGTAAAAAAGACATCAATAGGAGGATGGGCCTATATATGGGGAGGCTATGAAGAAGAACCCATACCTTTAGAGGAAGTGGTCAAAAAATTAAAAGAGCTGGATTTTGACGGAATAGAGATGGCTGCTTTTCCACCTCATATAGAACCAAAGACTGTACAGAAAGCCAGGGAAGTCAAAAGCATGCTTGATAATTTTGGACTTGAGGTGTCAGGTCTGGCTGCACCCTTTCCTTCTCCTGCTACCTCAGAAGAAAAAGATTACCTTGATGCAGTGAAAGAAAATGTAGATATATGCAAGGCTCTGGAAAGTCCAAAATTGAGAGTAGATTCAGTTGATCCGCCCACCGCAGTACCTGGCGGAATGGATTACGAGTCATTCTTTTCAAAAGTGGCCGAAGTATGGAACAAATCTGCCGAAATATGTAAAGATGCCTCATTGGAACTTGTATGGGAGTTTGAACCCGGTTTTATTTTGAACAAACCTTCTGAAATAGCAGAGATGGCATACAAGGTAGATCATGACAGTTTCTCAATTCTATTTGATTCCTGTCATGCTCATATGTGTGCAGTCATCGGGGCAAGGCAGATGGGCGAGAAGGAAATACTGCCCGGAGGCGTGGTGCAATTTGCCCATATGCTTACAGGCAAGATCGGGCATATACACCTGATAGATTCAGACAATACACTGCATGATGATGAAACCAGCACCCACGCACCGCTGGGGACAGGGGTTCTTGATTTCAGCAGGATAATACCTGCCATTAAAGAAGCAGGCTATGATGATGATTGGTGGCCAATAGATCTATGTTTCTGGCCTAAAGCACTTGAGGTAACTGAATCCAATAAGAAATATCTGGATAAGCTTATCAGGAAGTATGGAGATTAGATAACAGCCAGATAAAAATGTATTTATATAGATAGATAAGGGGGAATAAAATTGAAAGGTAAAATGAAGGCACAGGTATTCTATGAAAAAGAAAAGATGCAGCTTGAAGAGATAGATATACCGGAAGTAACTGATATAGACGTGCTGGTAAAGGTGAAGAATGTAGGTATATGCGGTTCTGATATATCTTATTATTACGGGCTGAGCCCGCTCGGCACCCCCAGCGGCAAGGGACCCCTTGTACTGGGACATGAGTTTACAGGAGATGTGGTAGAGGTCGGAAGTGTACCGGAAAAGCTTGGATTGTTTAAAAAAGGAGACAGGGTAGTGGTAAATCCTGTACAACACTGTAATGCCTGCTACAAGTGTGCCGAAGGTAAGACTAATGTCTGTTCTAATCTAAATGTGCCCGGTGTATCTACTAACGGGGGGTTTGCCGAGTATTGTGTATCCAGGTATACTGGACTATTTAAGCTCCCTGATGATGTAAGCTATGCTTCCGGAGCATTCACTGAACCGCTGGCCTGTGTAGCGTACGGTATGAAAAAACTGGCAATAGAACCGGGGCATTTTGTAGTTATATTCGGCCCGGGACCTATGGGTCAGATGATGGTACAAATGGCAAAATCAATAGGAGCAGGGAAGGTTGCACTTGTAGGTACCAGGGATTACAGATTGGAGATAGGAAAGAAATCGGGAGCTGATTATGTGTTTAATACTGTTGATAAGAAGTCAAAGTATTACACTAAAGATCTGAAGAAGTCAATTTCCGACCTGACTGATGGGCAACTGGCAGAGAGGGCTATTGCCCCCACCAGTTCAAATGCAGCATTCGAGCAGGCAATAGAGGTCACGGGTGAAGGCGCGATTCTGGTTCACTTCGGCCTTCCAAATGAAGATGATGTAATAAAAATACCGGCATTGAGCTTTCATACTATGGATAAGGAGATAAGGTCTTCCTGGCTGGCCCCTTTAGTATGGCCTGCAGCAATAAGATCCATACGTGATGGACTGGTAAATGTAGAAAGCCTGATTACACATACATATCCTCTTGAAGAAACAGGGAAAGCTATAGTAAACCTTAAAAACAGGGTGGATAATCCAATGAAGGTCCAGATTGTAATGGACTGATAAAGACAGGGTAATATTTTATTACTATTTTTGCGGTACAGGCAGTATGTTGGTCTTCTCAGCCAGGGAATAGGTTCAATGTGGCACCTGGAAGATTAAAAAATAATAAAATTTATTGATGTCCGGGATAAAGACAGCTGGCCGGACAGATGTACGGTACTGGATAAAATATCAGGGGATTTAAAAAGGGATCAGATATGAAAAAGAAAGTAAAAGTAGCAATTATAGGGCTTGGTTTTGGAATGGAATTTATTCCCATTTACCAGGCACACCCGGATGCAGAAGTGTTTGCCATATGCAGGAGAAATGAAGAAAAGCTTTTAAAGGCAGGCAAAAGGTTTAATATTAAAAACCTTTTTACCGATTGGAGGGAACTTTTAAAAATAAAGGAGATAGATGCCATTCACATAGTCTCTCCAATAATGGAGCATGCCGTCATGGCCATAGAATCTTTAAATGCCGGAAAACACTGCGCCTGTACCGTACCTATGGCTGTAAATATGGATGACCTTGCTGCTATTGTAAGGGCGAAAAGAAAAGCGGAAAAAGTATATATGATGATGGAGACCGCAGTCTATACGAGGGAATTCCTTTATGTCAGAGAGCTTGTGGACAGCGGGAAACTGGGAAGGATACAATTTCTAAGAGGTTCGCATATGCAGGATATGGGACTCGAAGGCTGGCCCGATTATTGGCTTGGTTTCCCGCCCATGTGGTATGGTACCCATGCTGTATCACCCCTTTTGGCTCTTGCCGGTGCTGAAGCTGAGTCTGTAGTATGTCATGGTTCAGGATCCA
>JAGYMN010000061.1 GCA_018400395.1 Actinomycetota bacterium | reverse complement strand
TAAAAAAAGCTTGGGTTTTATAATATAAAAAAATACTCCAGAAGGAACACAATGGAAGAAAACACATATGCCCTATTTTGCATGGCTAAAGATTTGATGAAAAAAAATGATTTCCTTAATGCTTCCCTGCTTCTTGAGAAGGCCGTAGCCCAGGAACCCGAAAAAGGTTCAATACGCGAAGCTCTTGCAATCTGCTACTTTAACATGGGCTTTTATGGTCCTTCCAAAGCACATTTTGACAGGGCATTACAGATCGATGCCTCCAATGATTTTGCCCATTATGGCATGGGAATGTGTCTTCTAAAAGAAAAATCATTCAACAGGGCTCTGGGGCATTTTAAAATAGCAAAGTTTATGAAACCGGGCTTAAGGATTTATGAAGACGCCATAAGAAGATATAATAAATCATAGTAGAAAATTTAAACAAATAAAATCTTTTCGCCCTCATGGGGTAATTGCGTTTCAGCAAATCCTGATCTGAACTCAATTGCCGAGCTGGCGCCGCTTACGAAAGGGGTAATCCTCCAGGGAGAAACATCTTTAAAAGAAGCTATTACTCTGCTATTTTTATCAATAAAAAGTACATCAATATTATATCTCATACCAATGGTGTGAATACTTCTGCAATCTTTTATAAGAAACGCTTCACCATATTCCAGCGGCTTTCTTAATATAAGACCAAGGGACCTCTGAATAAAATTATCTGCAGTAAAAATCCTACGTGCAATTATGCAATCTTTTCCATCTTTAACGTATCCGTGTATCTTCAATTATATTACTTATTCAGATTTGAAAAAATATTTTTGTTTCAGTTTATCGGGCAAATATTTATCAATTAATTACCAATATCAGTCATAGAGCCTGGACACAAGGCCGTATATCTCTTTATATTTTTCGTAATACGGAATATATGCCTCTCTTACCTTAATATCCGGCAGGAATTCTTTTCCTACCTTTACAAATTTTTTTTGAGCTTCTTCTATGCTGAACTTTCCAATCCTGCTTCCTGCGAGCATCATTGTTGCCAGGCAACCAGCTTCAGCTATATCCATTCTTTTTACGACTTTGTTTAGTACCGAAGCTTTAAGAGACAGCCAATAATCTGAACGGGATCCTCCTCCAACTGCACGGAGTTCATTTATTTCAATTCCGGATTTTTCAAGCAATTCGATATTATAGCCTATCTCAAAAACAAGCCCTTCTACCAGACTCTTAAAAATATCCTTTCTTTCGGTTGACAGACCTATTCCTATCATGCTTCCCTTGATTATGGGATCATGATAAGGAGTCCCTGATGCAGAAAAATAAGGGAGTGCATATATACCGGAAGGCTTATAATCAATATCGGAAAAGAAATAATCATACGCGTCCTTTCCCATCGAAACTGCGTCATCCCTTATATCAGGGGCCAGCTTATCCCTGTACCATTTAAGAACACTTCCAGCTGAAAAATTATACGCGAAGGTTGCATATTTATCCTTTACAACATGGGCCCTTGTTGAAAAATCATTTTCAAACATGCTATCCTTCATAATAATCTCATCAAATATAGGTATTACACATTCGACAGTGCCGACTCCATCTGCAGCAATACCGCCGGATATAGCCCCCACTCCAAACGCAGCGCACTGCTGGTCATGACAGCCTGAAACTACAGATACATCCCTTCTGAAACCAAGTTCATCTGCTACCTTCCTGCTTACAGTCCCCACCTTTGTACCAGAAGGTGCCGGGTCAGCAAAAAGCCCGGGGTCAATATCAAATTTTTCTAAAATATCTACAGCCCATTTCTTCTTTTTGATATCAAAAAAAAGTGTTGTGGAGCTCAGGGGATAGTTTATCCTGTAATCTCTTATACCGAGATTGTGGTGGAGCAGCTCTTCAGTAAAGAGAAATTTTTTTGTCTTTTTATATATTTCTGGAAGATTATTCTTGACCCATAGTATCTTGTTAAGCGGAGTGACAAACTGGGGAGGCAGCCCTGTTATATAATAAAGTTCTTTTGCCGGGATTATGGAAAGAATATAGTCAAGTTCCCTGGTGCTCCTGGAGTCAGTGGAATAAATAGTATTATAAAGGATATCACCTTTTTCATCTATGGGTGTAAAAGAGTCCCCAAATGTAGAAGCTGCGAGTGCCTCAACAGGATCTTTTTTAACATCTTTATTTGAGTTGACATCTTTAATCACTTTCATTATTTTTTCCCACATATCCAGAGTATCAAACTCAACCCATCCTTTCTTTGGAAACAGCAGGTTGTATTCAAGGTAGGAACTTGCCAGTATTCTGCCTTCTTCAGAAAAAACGATAGCCTTCGTACCTGTAGTACCTATATCAATTCCCATCAGGCTCATGATAGTTTCTCCTTATAGTAGTATGAATATGTATATTCTAAATCATATTATTGGTACAACATATAATATTGGAATTATAAACCCAGCTTTATTGTTTTACTAATAAATATTGAATATTCTTTTTAAAATTCTAAAAAAAATTTTTTCTTAATCAAGCACCTTATTTACCGAGTTCTTCTTCTACTTCTTCTTTACCAGCTTCAAGTTCCTCCACCTGCTGTTTATCCATCGTAAGAAGCAATGCCTGGAATTCACCCACGTGTGTCTTCTCTTCCCTTGCAATATCCAGCAATATTTCCTTTAAATCCTCGTTATCCGTTGCTGCTGCAAGCTGCTCGTAAAGATTTATTGCATCAAGTTCAGCAATCATTCCTACCCTTAGTATTTCCTTGTCAGTGTTTTCTTTTGATAATTTGCCAATATTGATAGGCATTTCAGATAACATAATGATACCCCCTCTTACAATATTTTTATAATTTATAGATATAATTATATTATTTAAATTAATTATTTTAAACAAATTGAAGCAAAATTAAAAAATAGCCTGGTCGGGATGGGGGGATTTGTTCTTTCGTCTCCCTGCGGTCGCTGCAGAGACGCGGACTCCTTCGCTATCGCTTCGTCCGTCCTTTCAAATCCCGGACATGGATCCACCATGTCCTATATATAACTTCTAACCAATCAACTGTAATATCCGGCTTAACCTGGTCGGGATGGGGGGATTTGAACCCCCGGCCTCAGCGTCCCGAACGCTGCGCGCTAAACCAGACTGCGCTACATCCCGATACTTCATTTCCTGTGGAAAAGTACTGGCTATACAAAAACTGACCAGTACATTTTAGCAATTTGCTAAAATATTTAAAAGATTGAAGAATAATTGACTGATAAATTAGAAAAAATTATATATTTTCAATAATATCCATTGCACTGTCTATGTTCTCGATAGTAAAAAAAATTTTTCTTTTTCTTGATATACCCTCTACGCCTTTAAAAATCCAGGAAAGATGCTTTCTGAATTCTTTTACTGCCCTGATTTCTCCTTTAAATAACACCATAAATCTGAGATATAATACGGCAAATCTCTTTTTCCACTGAATGTCTGGCTCAAAATCCATATTGCAGGAAATATCTATTTTATCTTCCCGGTATCTCATTAAAAACAAAATAATATTTAAAAAAATCCATAAATTTCCTTTTGACGCCCTTCCTATCATTATCCCATCACAACCTGTATATTCGAGCACCTCCAGTGCTTTCGATGGTGTTTTTATGTCACCGCTTACAATAACCGGTATAGATACTTTTTCCTTTACCTCCTTTACTATACTGTAATCCACACCTCCGGCAAATCCCTGCTTTACCGTCCTGCCATGTATGGTAATGGCACTTGCTCCCGCCTCATCGGCTATTTTTGCAACGCTTAGAATATTAATATTATCCTCGTCCCAGCCTGTTCTGGTCTTTATGGTCAACGGTTTATTTAAAACAGAAACCAGCGTGGAAATAATATCACCTAACCTTTTTTCATCATTAATAAGATATCCTCCGCTCTTCGATTTTATTATTTTAGGGGCCGGACAACCCATATTTATATCTATAATATCAGCACTTCTTTCAACAATTCTTGCGGCTTCAGCTATGATATGCGGATCGGATCCAAACAGTTGAAGAGCACAGGGCCTTTCAAATTCTGTTATATCCGCTAACTCATTGCTCTTCTTATGACCAAAATAAATTCCATAACCTGTAACCATCTCAGAAAATGTCAGCCCACATCCAAACGCTTTTGCAAAAATACGGTATGTATTATCACTTATACCTGCAAGAGGTGCTGAGATCACAGGATTGCAGATTTTAAGATTCCCTATTTTAAAACTGTACGGACTACCACCGTTATTATATATCGAATCTAATACTTTCTGACATGGAATTTTTTGTGTATCACAATATTGCTTAATATAATCAGATACAAGTTTATCAAGAGAATTTAAAAGAATTTTTAAGTTATCGTATTCCATTTAACTGCACAGGTTTTTAAGAATGGTATCACTTTTTAGAAAAGCCGGGCCCGCGTCGCCTATTTTTATCCATTAGAATCTTTAAACCTTTAAGTGTAAGATCGGTATCATGTATTTTTATCCATATACTCTTACTTGCTACAAGAGATGCCAGTCCCCCGGTAGCAATAATAACCGGTTCGAATCCTGGATCACTTTTTTTAACTTCGTCCAATATCCTTTTAATGATAAAATCTACCTGCCCCAGGAAGCCATAAAGTATTCCCGAACGTATGCAATCATAAGTGTTTTTGCCTACAACTTTTTCAGGCCAGTGAAGATCAACCTTTGATAACTTTGCAGCGTAATTGAAAAGCGCTTCCGAAGAGATTTCTATGCCGGGTGCAATTACACCTCCGAGATATTCGCCCTTCGATGAAATAATATCAAAAGTTGTAGCAGTTCCAAAATCTACCACTACAGCCGGAGAACCATAGATTTCTTTAGCAGCAACAGAATTTGCAATCCTGTCAGCACCTATTTCTTCAGGATGGTCATACCTTATTTCAAGGTCGGATTTTATATTAATATCTACAACAAGCGGTTTGCATTCAAAATATTTTAAACTCATCCTGCCAAGCTCATCCATCATTCCTGGTACCACACATGATATTACAATCTCATTGATTTTTTTATGATCGTAGCCCGAATTACGCAAAAAACCGCAAACAGCGGAACCAAGCTCGTCTGCAGTCTCGAACCGCGGAGTTACCATTCTCCATGAAGATTTTATTTTATCAGCCCCAAAAAGCCCTATAACAGTCTGGGTGTTGCCCATATCTATTGCAAGAAGCATATTTTTGTCCTCCATTTAAATAATCATAGATAATTTATTTTAAAATTCATTATTCTGAAAGACAACTTTTATTATAATACAACATATAACATAAATCTTTTTTTCAGTTAAATATTTTTAAGATTCAAAACAGCTGCAATTAATAATAAGATAATTATGTAGTATACTATTTTTCAATTTTAATATTTTTATATTTTTCAATACCATGCATGGAAAAATTTATATTATTTTAATTTTAACAGCCTTACTTATCATTTTACCAGGCTGTACTGGTAAACTTAATGCAGCAGAAAAAGAGATAGTAGATCTCAGGGAGGAAATAGAAAAGCTGCAGGATCGGATTGATGCTCTTAATGATGAGCTTTCCGGCAAAGATACGCTTACGGGTAATTTAAACTTACTTCTCTCAACTGTATATTTTGGTTCTGCTGTATCTGAAACTGATGGAAAACAAAAAAACTTTACAGCTTTTACAATGTACTACAGGGATGAATTTTATCTCATCACTGCCGGCCATTGTATTGAATATGACAATGTAAGATATACCGATTTCAAATTCAAATCCAATGAAGGCCGGCAGGTATATCCGGAACTTATATACTACGAAGCAGACTATAATAATAACAGGGATTTTGCTATATTCACCAGTCCATATATAAGAAAGGGGCTTATTATAGAAGAAAATGATATGGGACCTGCATATGTCCTTGGAAATATAGAAAGAAAGCTTAATCTCTTTAAGGAATTTAGCCCTTCCAGAGAAGGTGAAAGCGGAAGTCCGGTATTAAGCAAAAATTGCAGGCTTTTAGGGGTAATCATTAAAAATAATTCAGATTATACACCCATAGAAGCCGTCACCAGATCAATTGACCTTATTATGGAGGAAAAAGATATATGATATTTTTTATTAAACTGACTATTCAAATTTTTTCCATTATTATTAAAACTTAATAATAAAACCTTTTATAAAGTATGGCTGCATTTTCAACAGTTTCATTTTTTCAGCTTACCTTTATACCCGGATTTATCCTGCTTAAATTAATAGGTTTTAAAAAAACAGGATTTGCCGGGACTGCATTATACAGTTTTGCTCTCAGCCTGATTATAAATTATCTCCTGGTCCTTCATCTAACTCTTGCAGGTACATACACTCCCCTGGCCTCATATCTGATACTGGGTATTGAACTGGTTCTTATCTTATATCTTGCACTAAAGAAAAAAATAAAAGTAACAGACGAGCTCTATATCTCAATAAATACTGATTTCAAGAGCTTCCCTAAAAATATAATCCCTATAGCAGCCCTTGCAGCTACAGTGGGATCACTTTATTTTTTCTTCGCCAGCTATGGAGATGTCTTTACCCACTGGGATGCTGTTTTCTCGTGGAACCGCTGGGCCATAGACTGGTACCTGAATGATATTCCGCAGCTAACCTATCTTTATCCCCAGCTTATCCCGGCAAACTGGTCACTTTCATATATTATGATGAAGGATCACACTCTTCAATTTGCAGCAAAGTCTATAATGCCGCTTTTTAACACTTTTATTCTGGTTGCATTCTTTGACCTCTATCTGAAGAAGCAAAAAAAAGTCTTTCTGCTGTCAATCCTTTTTTTCTCGGCAGCTGTCCTATTATACAGTCTTCCGTATATTGATTCAGGGTACGTCGATTTTGCTTCTGCATTAATGTCTGCTGCAGCCTTTCATGCAATCCTTAGGACCGATTCCAGTAATCCTGGCCTAAAGGATACTGCAATGGTTTTCCTGCTTGCATCCGGCGCTGCTGTTTCAAAACAGTCAGGTCTTATTATACTTTCTTTCTCTATTTTCTGGTTTATATGGATTATTGTAAAAAACAGGAAGCCTATGGGTTTTAAAAATGTGCTTTTGAACATATCACTGGCAGTTTTTATCATACTCTTTGTGCTTTACTGGTATATAATCAAGCTTGTAGATATAATAATGGGAAGGGATTTCAGCACCCTGCAATTTTTATTTATTGATATCCACCATGATGCTTCCCTTCTACAGAGGTTTATAA
>JAGYMN010000060.1 GCA_018400395.1 Actinomycetota bacterium | reverse complement strand
ATATTCTATTTCAACGAAGACCTGGGTATACTGAAGGTAACGGGTATAATACTGGCCCTTGTGTCTCTTTTTATGACAACCTACAACAGCGATAAGACAAAGAAGAGAGGGCTGGAGGTAATGATGCTACCCATTATTCTTTTTCTCGGTGCCGGTCTTATTGACTCATTGATAAAATACAGCCAGCAGGTTCATATAATTGAGCAGGGAACCATCATGTTTACCTCGGTATTATTTTCCATATCGGCTTTAACAGGCGTAATATTCAGTTTCTTCAGGAAGGATATGTTTAAAACAAAGAACATAATAAAGGTTTTTATTGCCGGTATAAGTCTGGGTATTGTAAACTTCGGATCCCTTTACGGAATCATTATGGCGCTCGACAGTAATATACTTGACAGCTCAATAATTTTTGGTATTAACAATATCGGCATTGTGATTCTTTCGGTTATTATTGCCCTGATATTTTTCGATGAAAAGTTAAGCAGGCTTAACAAGGCCGGTATTATACTTTCAATAATAACAATTATTTTCCTCAGCTATCTATAATATTTAATCAGTGTATGAAGGATGAATACAGGAGCATACAAAAAGTATCAACTGGTCTTTTCAAGGACAGGGGAAGTAAATTTATTGCTATTGCTTTCCCGGTACATTCTGAAGAAAGTGTAAAGAAGAAGCTGGAAGAGGTAAAAAAAAAGTATCACGATGCCCGTCACCACTGTTATGCTTACAGGCTGGGTCCAGGTGAAGACAGGTGGAGGGTAAATGATGACGGAGAACCATCCGGCACTGCCGGTAACCCAATAATGGGCCAGATAAGGTCATACCGGTTGAATAATATACTCATTATTGTTATAAGATATTTCGGAGGCACCTTGCTGGGAACGGGCGGACTGATAAATGCGTACCGCCAGGCTGCAAAGGCGGCCCTGGAAAATGCATCGATAATAAAGAAAACTATTGAATGCAGCTATCTCCTGAATTTTCCATATGCATCCATAAATGATGTAATGAGGTTTATCAAGGAGCATAAGATCAGGCAGAGTGAACAGCTTTTTGAGCTTGACTGCTCAATGACGATACATTTCAGGGCATCACAGGAGAAATTTATAGTTAAAAAACTCGCCTTGATAAAAAAACTGGACTTTAAAAAGGTAAATGATTAATTATCTTTTACTGATTTATTAATAAATTATTAACATATAAGTTAAAATATTTCATTGTTTTTAACTTTGTTGCGTCAAGTAATATTTAATCACCAAAAAAAATGATTAATGAAGAATAAGAGCCTGGTTTCGATTGATGATCTGAGTACCGATGAAATGGTATCCATTCTCGATCTGGCCGAAAAATTCGAAAAAGAACCAAGCCAGCGTTTGCTGGAAGACAGTGTTATTGCCACCCTTTTCTTTGAACCCTCAACACGCACCCGTCTTAGTTTTGAGAGTGCAATATCCAGGCTTGGCGGTAAAATAATCGGGTTTACCGATGCTTCTTCATCCAGTGTAACAAAGGGGGAGTCACTGAATGACACCATACGCACAGTGAACAATTACTGCGATCTTATAGTCATGCGCCATCCTGTTGAAGGTAGTGCCCGGCTGGCAAGCGAGATAGCTGATGTACCTGTTGTAAACGCAGGTGACGGTGCCAACCAGCATCCCACACAAACGATGCTTGACCTGTATTCCATCAGGAAAACACAGAAAAGCCTGGATAACCTGAATATTTTCCTTGTTGGAGACCTTAAGTATGGCCGCACTGTACATTCACTTTTAATGGCTATGTCCAGGTGGAATACCACTTTTAATTTTATCTCCCCCGACGAGTTAAAAATGCCTGTTGAATATAAACTATATCTTGACAGCCTGGGATTAAAATATTACGAACATTCCGATTTCACTGATATTATTAAGGAGGCCGATGTTATTTATATGACAAGAGTGCAAAAGGAGCGATTTAGTGACCCTATTGAATATGAGAAGGTTAAAAACGTCTATGTTCTTCGCAATCATATGTTGCGTGACACTAAGGAGAACCTGAAAGTACTGCATCCCCTGCCCAGAGTTAACGAGATACACCGTGATGTAGATGTAAATACAAAGTCATATTATTTCCAGCAGGCCCTCAACGGGGTATACACGAGACAGGCTATTCTCACCCGTTTACTTGACCTGAAATAAAATACAATAAACATGAAAGAACCGAAACAGTTAAGTGTTAGCGCTATAGAGAACGGAACAGTAATTGATCACATACCGGCATCAGCTTTGTTTAAGGTTATACAGATCCTTGGGCTGGACAAAATAAGCAATCAGATCACCTTTGGCACCAACCTTGAGAGTAAAAAGCTGGGACAAAAAGCTATTATCAAGCTTGAAGGGATATTTTTCGAAGATGATGACATAAACCGTATAGCACTTGTTGCACCTGAGGCAAAGCTGAATATTATCAGGGCTTACGAAGTTGTTGACAAAAATGTTGTTAAAGTACCGGATCAGATTACAGGTATAGCTAAATGTTTCAATCCAAAATGCATCACTAATTTTGAACCGGTAACAACCAGGTTCAAGGTTGTCTCCAAGAAAGATGTAGCATTAAAATGTCATTATTGTGAAAAGATAACAGACCAGGAACATCTGGTTATACTATAGGATGAAGTAAATTACACAATAACTTCATTATTAAAAACAGGTTCAGGGGACACCGTGTGATACCACACTTATCGTATCCTGTCATAGGATTTTATAAGTAACTCATCTTTTAATATATTCCTGAAAGCCAGGTAGCCCAGTATTGCTCCAGCAAGCGGAAATACAAGTTTTATATTAAAAACCAGTTCTGCATCCATCTTTGTGCCCGCATAAAAGATATAGAACAGTATTAAAAGGAAGGAGCCTGTCTGCAAAAGAGTTGTAAAAACTGTAACACGTATCTGCAGTTTACGTCTCTTATAAAGGAATATTGCAATAAAAAACAATACAGGTACAGCAATAAGAATAATCTCAAGCGGAAGACTTTTTTCAACAAGCCCGGTGGTAACACCCCCATCAATCCTGTAGATACCTCTATAATTCAACTCATAGCTTTCAGTTGCACCAACTACCAATCTAACAATAGGACCTTTCAGCAGAAAAACTGACAGAGCGGATGCAACAGCCAGGTAAAGTGTCTGTATTCTCTGTATCATATAAGCAGGATTTTATTTTTTACAAAACTAATCTCTTTTTTGCAAATACATCCAGTCGAGATAATATAATATTTTAAGAGATATACTGTTTCCCATTCCATAGTCAAACATATGCTTAATATTCTCACTGAAGTCGTAATATATACGATCTGAAGCTGAGTAAATGGAATTTTTCCATACAACCGACATTTCGCTGCCCGGCGCAAAACGCCATGTATATACAAGGTCAATATTCCACGCATTATAGTTATAATCAAAATTCCCGTCATGATTAGCGGGACTCAATGATCCGTCAGTATTAAGGTTAAAATACTCTTCCATATAATCAGCTCTTGACCAGTAATGGCGCAACCTCAATGAAAGGTATGAATCAGCTGAAAAGATATAAGCTGTCTGTAGTTTATTTTCAATAGTTGTATTATCCCTGAGTCCAAAATAAATGAGTTCTTCCGGTTCTGAGATATAATCGACGTAACCTATATCATTTATATTATTCTTAATTTCAAACTCATAATTCATTGAGAACCTGTCAGATATTTTAAACGTAGGGCTTAACGACAGTGTGTATTGATACTGGTTGTATGGAGACCATACTTTTTTATAGCTGCTGCGTATATTATATGAAAATCTTTTACTGCGGTCACTGAACAAAAATATACTACCCGAAAGCTCGCGGCCCCGATGATAATACCAGCCATCGACGCGGGGTTCAAAATAATCATCCGAACCATCAGGCTTATATTCGGCCCTAAGGAAAACAGTAAGATGGTTGATAAAGGTAACATTGGAATGGAAATTAAACTCAGAGCCGGTGAAGACCCTTGGGTCATAAAGCATCTGGTGCCTGTATGTCAATGAATTAGAGGCATTAAGTATTTTCCAGAAAGGCTGGTAAATATTATAAGACACACTGAACTGGTTCTGCAATTCATTATTCCTTCTTAGATATCCCATATCATTATGGTCATAGGTATCTGATGAGGCTTCCAGCTCATAATGAATCCGGAAAGCCCCTCCGGTCTTGCCTGCCTGCAGTCTGTATGCATGGCCAAAATCATTATCAGTATCCTTATAATATTTCTGTGATAATGCAAGCTTACCTGATACAGAGTACTGCCTCGATTTATCCTGCAGCATAAATTCAGTACCGCTTACATTAGCTGTATAGAAATTTTCATCATTCTCTGCATTCCTCCACACATTGGTATTAAACAGGCTCAGGTAGGAATTATTTTTAAGGCTCTGATCGAGTATTATCATATTATAGTTAGTGAAAGGATCAGTCATAACCTTACGTGTCTCTGATGTCTCAGTATCCTCGATAACTGCATACATTGAGTTGGTCATTGCATTAAACACCCCTATTCCCAACCCGGATTTTGTCCTGCCGGATATCTTTGTTGCATTTATCAATGATGATTCCTGCGGATTGTATATTACTTCTTCACCGGGCCCGGCTTCTTCATAAACATCGTCATACGCCTTGGGTTGGGAACCCACCCTCCTTGAATAAAAAACATCACCTTTACTGAACAGTTCTGTTCCTTCCATAAAAAAGGGTCTCTTTTCATTATATTTCACTTCATAAGGACTCAGGTTAAGCACCTGGTCATCAGCCTGTACCTGCCCGAAATCAGGCACAAGCGTGGCATCAAGAGTAAAAGATTCATTAATTCCGTACTTAAGGTCAAGTCCCCCGTTATATGTAAATCCTGTACCCGGTTCGCCCGGATCCTGCTCAAGGTAAGCCGAGACATATGGTGTAAGGGATAAACGTAAAGGCGACTCTATCCCATTGATTTTTGTCATTTCACCAAGGTGGTTAAATGTTGATCCAACATTCCTGTCGACATAGTTCCAGGATGATTGTTCCCTGTCGCGACGCACTTCTCTCCAAAAATTAATACCCCATGTCTGTATCTCCTCCTTTGGAAACCTCAATGCTGAGTAAGGGATCATTATTTCCGCCACCCATCCATCATCGGTAATTGAGGTACTGCTAGCCCACACAGCGTCCCATGTATCTGTCATTCTGTGACTATCTGCACTTCGCGGTGGCCTGTCTGACTGCACATTTGAAACAGAAACTTTGAAGGTTGCTCCGTTAATACCATCGTTATATGGACTTATATCAACTGAAAACTGATCTGCATTCAGTGAAAAGTCCGAATCCCTTTCACCCAATTCTTTATAAATACTGTCAGGCCGGGGGTCATACATCATTGCTCCGATATATATTGCTTTATTATCATACAGAACCCTCACTTCAGTACGGTACTTACTTTCGGCTCCGTTATAGGGTGAATACTGTATAAAATTGTTGGCAACATCAGCTATTAACCATACCGTATCGTCCAGTGTGCCGTCAATGACTGGAGGATTGTCTGTTTTCACAGCAGTAATACTTTTCTTAGTTAAAAACGGATCTCCCTTCTTTTCCTTCCCCTCCCCATACACTGCTGTCAGTCCCGGAACAGACATAATAATAAATACTATATACAGAATCCTTTTTCTTTTGCTCATTAACACCTATTTACCTCAATAACAATTCATTATAATAATGGTTCAAAACTGCTTACAAAAATATACTAAAAAAGCAATTACTGTTTACTACAAGCTCTAAGAGTGTATTGGCTTAACAATTTTTAACTCTTTCTTAGCAACAGCTTATGTAGACAGGAAATATTAAGAGAATAATAACAAAGGGCTGTCCCACATCAGGAGACAGCCCTTAAATATTTAACTTTCAGGAATTAATCTTTAGTTATTCCCCAGTATTAGTGGCAGTCCTTTTTCGCCCGATCCCACTACTACAATTTTTGTATTTGGAGATTCTGCCAGTTTGAGGGTAGCATCAATACCTTTCTGGGTAAGTATCCTGTCGGTCAGACTGGCACTTATCTCCCGGTTATAATTTGCAATACCTTCAGCCTCTATTAATTTTCGTTCAGCCTCAAGCCTTTCCTTTTCATTTATGTATCTCATGGCAAGGGCTTCCTGTTCCCTGGTCAGTTTGCTTTCAATAGCCGACTTAATATCCGGTGGCAAAACAATGGAGCGTATAAGCAGCGCCCTCATGTCGATATTATTCTTATTAAGGATAATAGCTGTCTCCTCAATAATTGATGACTCAACTTCACTCCTTCTGGTGGAATAAATCTCCTCGGCTGTATACCGGCCCGTAACCTGTCTGACTGTCGATCTCACCTCGGGTATTACAAGCCTGGTAACATAATTAACCCCGAATATTTCATGAAGATAACCTATCCTGTCATATTGAGGATTGAACCTGACTGTTACATCAACCTGTATGCTCAATCCATTCTTATCAAGCACATCCATTGTCTCTTCTGCTTTTTGCTCCTTAACATCATATTTATAAAGTGAATTCCAGGGAGCAATAGCTTTTAGTCCGGTACCGACAATATTATCCTTGTCCAGTACACCATTCAGCGTATTAAATATTACGGCTCTTTCACCCGGCCTGATAATATAAAACATTCTGCTACCGAACAGCAATAAAAGAACAACGATAACAGCTAGCGTGATAATAATTGATTGTTTTTGTTTCATCTGCTGCAAAATTTTAATTTATGTTTATTTTGAGTGCAAAAATAATGTAAAATTGTTGAATTTCTGTATATTACATCCACTTTTTTATTCTTAATATTTTTTATCTAAGAATATAAGAAATACTAAAATGTAAGGCCCCTGACCCCGGAGAAACAATCTTATGAGCTTTGTGAGTAAGATTCTTAGATTTATAACACGGTGATTCTCTTTTTTAATCATAAATTCACAAAAGGGAACATGGTTTACCTGGGAATAATTTAAAAGGTTTATTAGAAAGTGAAACTATTACTGTATAAAGAGAATTTAAAACCTATGAAAGAAACAGAGTTAATCACAAATACCGATGGCAGCATTTTTCATCTGTATCTTAAGCCCGGGGAGCTGGCAGAGAAGATTATTATTGTAGGCGATCCGGGAAGAGTTGAGATGATAGGAAAAAAGTTAGAAAGTATAAGAACAATGCGAAATAACAGGGAATTTTTTA